>DAOVTG010000030.1 GCA_030633185.1 Deltaproteobacteria bacterium | reverse complement strand
GTCAAAGCTTTGAATAAATGCTTCGCATTGACGCAAAGCATTGCCCCCGCCCGAGATAAAGTGAAGTTTTTGTCGCGGTTTTTGTTCGACCTATCTCGGTTGGGGTCATTGCTTTTGTATATGGTGACAGCCATATATGAAAGCTTTGACCCCATTTATATTCAGGTACCGGCAGCAAACTGCCGGGATTGGGGTCATTGCTGGTATAAGGTGCGTCAGCACCCCAGCTTTGACCCCGTTTATGAGGGCGAAGCAAAGTTCGTCGTCATTTGCTGTACATTTATGACGCTCGCCTCATAGCATTTCACCCAATAAAAGTATACTCTTTTTCTCTTAAACAAGACAATAACCACTGATAGCGGTTGACACTTTTGAGTGAGACCGTTATAAACGGCCTGCAAGGAAAAAACCTGATAACCACCGGGAAATAATGGATATTATTTATACATCTTTGCTGAGTGCGGCCTTAACTTTCTATACCCTGAGTATGGTGACCGGTTTCGTTCACCTTTTTCGCCCGTTGCCCAAAGCTCTCATTTGGAGTAAATACTCCATTCAGGCTGGGTTTATTTTTCATCTGCTGGCGTTTTTATGTCGTTGCGGCCAAACTCAGACCCTGGCCGTCACCAACATGCACGAATCTTTCTCATTCTTTGCCCTGCTTTTGACCCTGGCTTTCTTATTGGTAAACCGTAAAAAACCGATGCCGATACTTGGCACGTTCACCTCACCTTTACTAATTATTTTCACCCTCTGGGCCTTAATCACCCCCCACACGATCACCCCTCAACCCCCAATTCTGAAAAGTTTCTGGCTCCCGCTCCATGTCCTCTTGAGCTTTGCCGCCAACGCTTTTCTGGCGTTAGGCTGCGGGGTCTCAGTAATATACCTGATCCAGGAACGTTTGATAAAAAAGAAAAAAATAAAAGGTATTTTTCGCAAACTACCGGCCCTGCAAAGACTAGATGAGTTAAACTATCTCTGTCTACGCCTTGGTTTTCCGCTGCTTACACTGGGAATTATCAGTGGTTCGGTCTGGGCCTCTTACGCCTGGGGTGCCCACTGGAGCTGGGATCCGAAAGAGACCTGGTCTCTGATCACATGGTTGCTCTTTGCCGCGCTTTTACATGGCCGTACGAATTCGGGCTGGCGCGGCCGTAAAGCTTCACTCCTGACGATTATCGGTTTTGCCGCTATAATGTTCACCTTCATAGGGGTCAATCTCCTATTGAGTGGTCTCCACAGCTACGTTCATTGAACCGAAACAATTAAATTCAATATATGCATATTGTAACCATAGGACTTAACCATCAAACCGCTCCGGTTGAAACTCGAGAGCGCCTGGCTTTTAACGGCGAAGCTCTGCCCACAGCCCTGCAACAACTCAAAGAAGAAGCCGATTTAACTGAAGGCCTTATCCTTTCGACCTGCAACCGGGTTGAATTATGCGGCATCAGTCATAATTTAGACCAATGTCGTGAAAAACTGATTAATTTCCTGGCCCGCTATCACCGGATACCGGCTGACACCTTCGCCGACAAACTCTACTTTCATGCCGATTCAGAAGCGATCCGTCACGGTTTCCGCGTCGCCTCCAGCCTTGACTCAATGGTCGTCGGTGAACCCCAGATCCTGGGTCAGCTTAAAGATGCTTTTTTTATCGCCTCGGAATCGGACTGCACCGGCTTAGTCCTTAACCATTTCATGCACCGCTCCTTCTTTATCGCTAAGGAGGTCAGAACCCGAACCCGGATTGCCAGTTGTGCGGTCTCGGTCAGTTTTGCCGCAGTCGAACTGGCGAAAAAGATTTTCGGCGATCTTAAAGGCATGAGAGTGATGCTGATCGGGGCCGGTGAGATGTGCGAATTGGCGGCCCGCCATTTTATCAACCAGGGGGTCGAACAGGTTCTAGTTACCAATCGAACCTTCGGTCGGGCTCAGGAACTGGCTGCTGAATTTTCCGGCATCGCCCTGCCCTTCGAAAAATTTCGCCAACAGCTTGACCAGGTTGATATCGTTTTGAGCTCAACCGGCTCACCCGACTATCTGATCGGCCCACAGGAACTTTCTCAAGCTTTAAAAAAGCGTCTCAACCGACCGATATTTTTGATTGACATAGCCGTTCCCAGAGACATTAACCCTAAAGTCAACGAGCTTGACAATATCTACCTCTACGATGTTGACGACCTCCAGGATGTGGTCACTGAAAACCTTGACCAACGCCAGCAAGAAGCCCAACGGGCCGAAGTTCTGGTTAATCTGGAGGTCGAAAAATTCGAGCAGTGGATCGCCTCTTTGTCCGTCACCCCGACAATTAGGGAGTTACGTGACCGGATCAAGCAAATCAGCGAGCAGGAACTCAATAAAACCCTGACCGGATTTCCCGATTTAAGCAGCAAAGAGCGCCGTCGCTTAGAGGCCATGGTCAATGCCATCGGCAACAAATTTCTCCACCACCCGATAAACTATCTCAAATCACAGGATGGCGGCGGCGAAAGTCTGCCGACCACAACCATTAGAAAAATATTTCATCTGACAAAAAATGAGAGTGACTAAGGAGATACCCCATGACTGATAAACAGCAAATCACCATCGGCACCCGCGGCAGTGCCCTGGCCTTGTGGCAGGCCAATTGGGTCAAGAGTGAACTTGAACGGGAGTATCCCGGCATCAAAGTCAGTCTTACGGTCATCAAAACCAAAGGCGACAAAATCCTTGATGTACCGCTGGCCAAGGTCGGCGGCAAGGGTCTCTTTGTTAAAGAGATTGAAGATGCCCTGCTCAGCCATGATATCGATCTGGCGGTTCACAGCATGAAGGATGTCCCGACCGAACTCCCCGACGGCCTCCAGGTGGCTATTTTCCCACCCCGTGAAGACCCTCGCGACGCCTTTTTCTCCCACACCGGAAAAAGCTTAGATGAGATGCCGAAAGGTGCCGTTATCGGCACCAGCAGCCTGCGCCGCATAGCCCAACTTCTAAACGCTTTCCCACATCTTAAAACCAAAGATCTGCGCGGCAATGTCGACACCCGCTTAAAAAAACTTGAGCGCGGCGAGTATGACGGCATCATCTTAGCCTATGCCGGGGTTAAACGTTTAGGCTGGGCCGATAAAGTAACCGAATTGTTAGATCCGTTAATTTCCCTGCCAGCAATCGCTCAGGGAGCCTTGGGCATCGAAACTCGTATTGAAGATGATTTCAACAATCAGCGCCTGGCCTTTTTCCATGACCCCAAAACCGCCCTTGCAGTGCGCGCCGAAAGGGCTCTCTTGAGAACACTTGAAGGAGGCTGCCAAGTGCCGATTGCCGCCTATGCAGCAGTTGATGAAAACAATCAAATCTCGATTACCGGCCTGGTCGCAGCCCTTGACGGACGTAAAATTATTAAGGAGACAGCCTGCGGTGAAGATCCCGAAAACTTAGGTGAAAGCCTAGCCCGTGCCCTTCTACAACAGGGTGCCGGTAAGCTTTTGGAAGAGTGTTTCACAACTAATCCTGAAATTTGACCAAAACCTCCACAATGCGGGGACATTGCTCCAGGCAGGTTCTATTCCGGGGACACCTTCTTTATCTCTACAAGGATCCCCACTTTTGGGACTGTTTGCTTGAGATAAGAGAGGTGTCCCCGGAATAGAACCCGTGTCCCCACACGAAGCAGGGCAAAGCGATGCCTCTTGGCTTTCTCGATACACATGAATACCCTCTAAAGGATCTGCGTATTCTGGTCACCAGGCCGGAATCTCAGGCCCGAGATTTTATGGCTCAGCTTGAGCAAGCCGGAGCCATCCCAATTCTGCTGCCGACCATCAAAATTGTTGAACCCCCAAGCTGGGAGCTGGCCGATGAGGCAATCAGCCGACTTGACAAATACCAATGGCTGCTTTTGACCAGTATCAACGGCGTTAACTGCTTCTTTCAACGTTTACAAAAAAAAGGCTTAAACTACCAAAACTGTGCCCACCTGATGACCATCTGCGTCGGCCCGAAAACAGCACAAGCGGCGGCCGAATTCGGCCTAAAAAGCGACATGGTCGCCAAAGAGTATGCCGCCGAAGGTATTATTGAACTTTTTGCCGGCCTCGATATCAGCCAACAAAAAATCCTTCTGCCTCGAGCCTTAAAAGCCCGTAAGCTCCTACCCGAAAGCCTACGCCAAAAAGGTGCCGACGTCGATGTCGTACCCGTCTACGAAACCATCTTTCCAACCGAATCAGCCCAACAACTGAACCACCAACTAGATAGAAAGAAGATCGACATCATCACCATCACCAGCGCCTCCAGCGCAGCCAATCTGATCAAACACTGCCACGACCCCCAAACCCTCGAAAAGTTAAAAAAATTACCCACCGCCTGCATCGGCCCGATCGCCGCTAAAACGGCAACCAAGGTCGGTCTCAACGTCAAGATCACAGCCAAAGATTACACCAGCAAAGGCCTGCTTGCCGCACTGAAAGAATACCAGAGCTGTAAAACCAATTCACTTTAACTTTTGATGGCGTCGCAAGAAGCGTTTTAAGACCACTAATGTGGCCACATATGCGGCAATTCCGGGGACACCTTACTTAATTATAAAAAAGAAAATAATTGGCTGTTGAAAATAGAACTTATTCTGTAACTATTCAGGTGCCCACCATAAAGTTACAATAAATAGCAACGAACTTTGCTTCGCTCTCATAAACGGGGTCAAAGCTGGGGTGCTATTGCACCTTCTACCAGCAATGACCCCAATCCCGGCAGTCTTGAGACAAAACCTGAATAGCATCCCAGACTGCTGGCGCAATCACATATAGAAGTAACTATATATTACTTTCAATAATTGGCCACAGACACACGACCGCACTGTGGGTCTGTGGCTAAAAAAGTTGTTACTTGGAAGTCACCTTATTCTGAACTGTATCTTAGTATTATTTCTGGGGAAAAAGAGCATTCTCGGACAGCCTAGAAGAGAGCTTCACCTATTACCAAGCGCGGAACTGTGAAAGTCGGTGATGAACTATCAAGCCATTCACCAGTAGTTACCTTTTCCCAGGCCTCAGATTTCGCGAGTACGGCCTGAACCAGCCTATGGTTTAGAGCATGGCCGGTTTTGTTGGATTCCAGCACCCCGATCAGGGGCATACCTAACAAACTGACATCACCAAAACAGTCTAAGACCTTATGGCGGACAAACTCATCGACAAAACGCAATCCATCATCATTTAGAATGGCATATTCGTCAAGCACAATAGCATTATCTAAAGAGCCGCCCAGAGCCAGGTTGTTAGATTTCATCCATTCAACTTCGTGAAGAAAACCAAAGGTCCGGGCCCGGCTGATTTGGCGGTCGTAGGAGATATCGGCAAAAGAGAAGTTAAAACTCTGTGATCCGATCATGGGATGATCAAAATCGATATGGCTGATAATTGAAAGGGAGGCATCGGATGAAGGTGGCTGCGGCCCTAAACGAGCCCATTTATCACCATCGGTAACGGTTACGGTACCGGTCATACGCATATAACTTTTAGCTTCAACCAAACGCTTAACTCCGGCGGTTTTGATTAAGTAGACAAAAGGGTTGGCACTACCATCCATAATCGGGACTTCGGGGCCATGAACCTCAACCAAAGCATTATCAACTCCGAGACCGGAAAAAGCCGAAAGCAGATGCTCGACAGTTCCGATGACAAAACCGTCTTTCCCTAAAGTCGTCGCCAGGGAGGTGTCAACAACATATTCTGAAGAGGCTGGAATGGTTGTCACAACCCGCCCCTCGTCGATACGCTGAAGCTTGATACCATGACCGGCTGGGGCCGGTTTCAAGACTAGTTTGACCTTGACTCCCGAATGCAGACCTATACCGACACAAGAAATCTCTTTTTTTAACGTTCTTTGAAAAAACATGAATGGGGAAAACACTCCTAGCGGCTATTATGCTCCGCAAAATTAAGGTAGATCGTAGCCTGCACTATTCGAACCAAAATAAAATTTTATACAACATTTAAACTTCTGAATAAAAACAAACACTTATGAGATTGAACTATTCTCAAAAAAGGCTCGTTACCAGTCATGGACAAAAATGTCTCTAAAAAGTGTGACAATCAGGTCTCACAGGGACTGACTGATCACCTTTCAACCAATCTTCTCTTTAAGCAAACTGTTGACCATCTGAGGATTGGCCTGACCTTTGGTTTTCTTCATCACCTGACCAACAAAGAAACCGAAAAGTTTGACCTTGCCCTGCTGGTAATCCTTAACCTTGTCATCATTGGCATCAATAATCTCATCAACGATAACGGCCAACTCTCCAGCATCCGACATCTGGGCCAACCCCTGATCCTCGACTATTTGCCGGGGATCGTTATCGGCGGCGCTGTACATTTTTGAGAAAACCTGTTTGCCGATCTTGCCGCTGATTGTATTATCCCCAATCAGACCCAAAAGATCTGCCAGACCCTGCGGCGTGATTGGACATTGGGTGACGCTGATTTTATCCTCGTTGAGAAATTTCATCAACTCAACCATGATCCAGTTAGCCGCCGCCTTGGGCTGGGGAAAGAGTTTCACAACCGCCTCAAAATAGTCGGCCATGGCCCGATCCGCCGTCAAGACTTCAGCATCGGCTACCGGAATCGCGAAGTCCGCCACAATTCGCTGACACCTGGCAACCGGCAATTCGGGCAGGCTTTGCCGCACCTTCTCGACCCAGGCCTCGTCAACCACAACCGGTAAAAGATCAGGATCCGGGAAATAGCGATAGTCGTGAGCCTCCTCTTTGCCGCGCATCAACGCGCTTACCCCGCGATCGACATCCCACAAACGGGTCTCCTGAACCACCCGGCCACCTTCATCAAGGATATCACGCTGGCGTTCGACTTCATATTCGATAGCCCTCTGAACATTACGAAACGAGTTCATATTCTTCAACTCGGCTCGGGTCCCAAGTTCCGGTGCGCCCCAACGTCTGAGCGAGATATTGGCGTCACAACGAAAGCTGCCCTCCTCCATATTACCATCGCAAACCCCTAAATAAACCACGATATCGCGCAAGGCTTTGAGATAGGCTACGGCTTCGGCTGATGAACGCATATCGGGTTCACTGACAATCTCGATAAGCGGCACACAGGCACGATTGTAATCGACATAACTAACGCCGTGTACATGTTCGGGATGAACCAATTTACCAGCATCCTCTTCCATATGAATTCGAGTAATACCGATCCGTTTCTTCTGGTTGTCAACTTCGATATCGAGATGACCATCGACACAAATCGGTAATTCAAACTGTGAAATCTGGTAACCTTTCGGCAAATCGGGATAAAAATAGTTCTTACGGGCAAAAACACTGCTCGGCGTAATCTGACAATCCGTCGCCAGACCGGCCCGGATCGCGAAATCGACGACCTTGCGATTTAAGACCGGTAAAGCCCCCGGCATCCCGGTACAGACCGGGCAGGTATTTTGGTTAGGTGGATTACCGAAATGGGTCGAACAGCCGCAAAAAATCTTGGTTTGGGTCAAGAGCTGGCAGTGAACCTCAAGGCCGATAACAATTTCATAATCCATAATTACACCGCCTCCCCGTTAAGCTCAGGCCGCCGACCGGCCCATTCGGCCATCCGCTCGTAATGCCAGGCGACTCGTAAAAGAGTCTCTTCAGCAAAAGGTTTGGCAATGATCTGCAACCCGATCGGCAGACCGTTTTTCGTAAAACCACAGGGCACCGAAATCGCCGGCAGGCCGGCCAGATTAACCGGAATTGTCAGAATATCGGAAAGGTACATCGACAAAGGATCGTCAATTTTTTCTCCAAAAGCAAAAGCCGGGGTCGGGCAGACCGGGGCTACGAGAACGTCACAACCAGCAAAAACTTCATCAAAATCACGGGTAATCAGGGTCCTCACCTGCTGGGCTTTGCGATAGTAGGCATCGTAGTAACCCGCCGACAGCGCATACGTGCCAAGCATAACCCGCCGTTTCACCTCTTCCCCAAAACCCTGGGCCCGGGTCTGACGATACATATCAACCAGACCATCCGCACTTTCCGCCCGGAAACCATATTTGACGCCGTCATAGCGAGCCAAATTGGAACTTGCCTCAGCGGTTGCCAGAAGATAATAGGTAGCTACGGCATAATCAGTGTGAGGTAGAGAAACATCATCAAGAGAGGCTCCGGCCGTAGCCAGTTGGCGACAAGCGAGCCGAACCGCCGACTCAACTTCGACATCAAGACCGGCCCCGAAATACTCTTTCGGAACCCCGATCTTCAAGCCCTTGATATCATTTTTCAGATTGCTGTAATAATCGGGAACCGGAAGATTAACCGAAGTCGAATCACGCTCATCATGCCCGGCGATCACTTTAAGCAGCAAAGCGGCATCGGCAACCGTCGAGGTCACCGGACCAATCTGGTCAAGTGAAGAAGCAAAAGCCACCAGGCCATAACGGGAAACCCGACCATAAGTCGGCTTCATACCGACAACCCCACAGAAAGAGGCGGGCTGGCGAATTGAACCGCCGGTATCCGATCCTAAAGTTGCAATCGCCGTGGCCGAAGCCACTGCCGCGGTCGAACCGCCGCTGGAACCACCGGGAACTCGCTTTAGATCCCAAGGGTTACGAGTCGCCTTATAGGCTGAATTCTCCGTCGATGAACCCATCGCGAATTCATCCATATTGAGTTTTCCGGTAATCACGGCCCCCGCCTCGCGCAAACGAGTCACCACCGCAGCATCATACTCGGGCCGATAGTCAGCCAGCATCCGTGAACCACAAGTCGTTTTCAAACCCACGGTTGAAAGCAGATCTTTCAAACCTAAAGGAATTCCGGTAACCGGGGAAGTCGCCTCCCCTTTGCGACGACGCTCATCGGCCGCTTCGGCCTGGGCCAGCGCCCCCTTTTCATCAATCTCGAGATAAGCGGCAACCTTATTATCAACCTCGGCGATACGTCTAAAAACCGAACGCGTCACTTCAAGCGAGGAAACCTCCCCCTTTTCAAGGCGTTGCCAAAGTTCTTCTAAAGAAAAATTATAGAGTTCCATCTTCACCCTCTAAATCAAGCTGGTGCTGAAATATCTTTCAATCCGATCGGGCAAAATTGTTACGACTCGTCTATCCGACCCGAAACGTTTGGCAAGTTTCATTGCGGCCCAGACATTGGCCCCGGATGAAGTGCCAACCATGGTTCCTTCAAGTCGCGCCAGATCACGGGTTGTCGTAATGGCATCCTCGTCACTAACGGTCACCACCTCATCAATCAACGAAACGTCGAGAACCGGCGGCACAAAACCGTCACCAATCCCCTGAATCTGGTGCAAACCTGGCTCCTGACCCAGCAGGGCCGCCGAGTTCTCCGGTTCGACCGCAACTACCGTAATCTTGGGATTCTGTTCTTTCAAAAAACGACCGACACCACCCAGAGTACCACCACTACCGACGCCTGCGACAAAAACATCGACGTTACCTTCGAGCTGTTTCCAAAGCTCAGATCCGGTTGTGCGGTAGTGGATTTCCGGGTTATCGGGATTCTCAAACTGACCGAGAATATGGGAATTTTCGATACCGGCGGCCAAATCTTTAACTTTGGCAACCGAACCCATCAGGCTTTCTTTGGCCGGTGTTAAAACCAGTTCCGCTCCCAGCGCCTTGATAATTTTTTTGCGCTCTTCGCTCATATCCTCCGGCATTACGATAATCACCCGATAACCACGATGAACACCGACAAAAGCGACGGCGATACCAGTATTGCCCGAGGTCGCCTCAACAATTGTGGAGCCCGGTTTTAAAAAACCCCGTTTCTCGGCCTGGGCAATCATATATTTAGCGACCCGATCCTTAACACTGCCACCAGGATTCAAATATTCAGCCTTGGCAAAAATCGGGATAGAAGAGATTTTCGCCAGCCGCAATACCGGCGTATTGCCGATTACACTTAAAATATCAAAATATTCCATGAATTTGTTCCACTAAATAAGGTTTTCGATACATGACATATTATCATATTTGCAGGGCGCATCCCAATACTACATTTCTCTCTCTAAATAAAGCTCTTTTAATTCCGTTTAATTCCGGGGACAGGTACAACTGCGTTGTCTGACCCACGGTCTCACTGGTACCAAAGAGATGGATAAAAACATTACCATAGATTTTAATCGCTTTTTGGAAGACTATCGGAGTCACCGGCGCACCGGCATAATAACCGAGGTCGTGCCGCTGTAAATAATGCTTTATCCCTATTTCATCACACCATGGCGTTGATGCCGATCAACTCTCTGCCGATCATCAATTTGTGCATCTCACTGGTGCCGCCTAAAATGGTGCTCAAAACGGCATCCCGATAATGGTGTTCAAGGTCATACTCATCCGTACAACCATAGGCACCATGTAAGCGAATCGCTTCGGCTGAAGCTTTAACGGCAAGCTCGGAAGCCAGCCATTTGGCACTGGAAAGTTCCTTGCCATGCGCTTTGCCCTGATCTTTAAGATCTGCCGCATAGTAAAGTTGCCAGCGCAACGGCCCAATTTCCGCCACCAGTCGGGCAATAACCTCCTGAACCAGCTGAAAACCACCAATCGCTTTGCCGAATTGAGTTCTCTCCTGAACATATTTTATACTCGAATTAATACAGCCCTGAGCCATCCCTATCGCCCCGGCCGTAATAAACACTCTGGCCGTATCAATTCCATGAAAAGCGCCGTGCAGGCCGCGACCGACCTTGCCGATAATATTCTCGGCCGGCACTTGACAGTCGGCAAAGGCTAAGTTAACAATATTACTGGTCCGACCACCAACCAGACGAACATCCTCAAAACTTATACCAGCCGTCTTGCTATCAACCAACAATAGCACCATCCCTTTGGTTCCAAGTTTTTTGTCGGTCTGGGCCAGAACCAGGACATAGTCGGCCAGCCCTCCCCCGGTGACAAAATTCTTGGTCCCGTTGAGAAGCCAATAATCACCCTTTAAAATTGCGCTGCACTCGATAGCGCCGGGGTCACTGCCGGCGTTGGGTTCAACCGTGGCCGTGGCAAACATCAGTTCACCCCGACAAAGTGGTGCCAGATATTGCTCTTTCTGCTCAGGGGTGGCAACCTGCGACAAAATAGTACCACTTAAAACCGCATGCCCGAGGGTACCAAGAGCCATAGTCCAACTCACCTTGCTAAACTCCTCCCAGATGATGGCGGCAGAAACATAATCTAGGGCCGAACCGCCATACTCCTTGGGCAGGTGCGCTCCTAAAAGACCAAGATCGGCCAATTTTTTGATCAGGATTTCCGGAGTACGACGCAGGTTTTCATACTCACGCAAAAGCGGCCGCATCTCGTTTTCAGCAAATTTCCGAGCCAGATCACGTAGCATCAACTGCTCTTCAGTATAAGAAAAATTCATAAAAACTCCTCATTTATTTTTTTTAAATATCAAAGAGTTACGTTCAAGTCAGAAAATTGAGTTACAAAGGAATGTTGCCGTGATGACCAGGACGGCGGCGGCGTTCTTTGCCGCGTAAAAGACGGAGTGAGCGGGTCAGGCAGCGGCGGGTTTCACGGGGCTCGATAATATCCTGAACATAAGTCACCTGCGATGCCAGAGAGAGCGAATCGGCGTATAGTTCACGATATTGGGCGACCTTTTCGGCCTTAAATTGTTCCGCATCGTCTGCCTCCCTGAGCTCTTTTCCATAAAAAAGGCCAACCGCCTGCTCGGCCCCCATAGCCCCGATCTCGGCCGTCGGCCAGGCATAGATCAGGTCGGTTCCAAAACCCGGCAAAATCCCCATACCCAAAGCCGCTCCACCATAGACTTTACGCAACAGAACCGCCACCTTAGGCACGGTTGCCTCGGAAAGAGCGTAGAGAACTTTGGCTCCATGCGTGATTATGCCGGCATACTCCTGATCTTTACCTGGCAGATAGCCGGGAGTATCAACCAGCAAAATCAGAGGAATATTAAAACAGTCACAAAAGCGAATAAAACGAGCCTGTTTGAGAGAACTTTCGACCGTCATGCAGCCGGCTTTAACCAGCGGCTGATTGGCGACCAAACCAACCGTATAACCATCGACACGGGCAAAGCCGACTATAATTTCTCCGGCAAACCCGGCCTTTACTTCACAAAAATCACCCTGATCAACGAGCTCGGTGATCACCTTGTGCATATCATAGGCCCGGGTAGTACGAGTCGGAACCAGATCGTTGAGACGATCAGCCAGACGTTCGGGGTCATCTTCATTTTCCCGACGGGATGGAGTTTTTTGCCAATTGTCCGGTAAAAAATCGAGCAATCGCCTGATTTCGGCAAAACAGTCAAGCTCGCTTGCCACCTTGAAATCGGCGACTCCGGTCTTTGAACAATGAATATCAGCCCCACCAAGTTCGGCCATGGAGATCTCTTCACCGGTCACTGACTTGATTACTCTAGGCCCGGTAATAAACATATGGGACTGATTGTCAACCATGAAAATAAAATCCATCAGAGCCGGTGAGTAGACCGAGCCGCCGGTACAGTTGCCAAGGATCGCGGCAATCTGGGGAATCACTCCCGAGCTTAAGGTATTGACGTAAAAAACGACACCTGCATGTTTTTCATCGCTGACTCGATAGGGATCATCACTGCCCGCCAGTTCGGGACGCACAACCCGCGCTCCCGGCGAATTATTGAGAGCGATAATGGGAACTCCCATGTTCATCGCCATTTCGTGAATTTTATAGAGTTTACGGCCATGCATATAGCCTTGCGAGCCGCCCATAACGGTGGCATCCTGAGCGTAAAGACAGACCACGCGACCGGCAATCATCCCATGACCGGTAACGATACCATCCCCGGGAGCCCCCTCTTGATGCTTGATCAAACGATTGAATTCAACAAAACTCCCCTCATCAAGCAGCGCCTCAATCCGTTCACGGGCCGTCAGTTGGCCTTTGGCATGCACCTTATCAATCTTTGCCTGCCCGCCCCCCAATGCGGCCGCCGCTTGAACTTCTCTTAAGCGTTTAATCTTCTCCTGCATCACATTTTACCTCCTTAATGATCGGTGAATACCCCTACCGGAGAAAATAGAAGGTGGACTGAAAGGCGGCCCAGAAAAGAACAGCCAGAGTGACAAAAACCACAAGAACAGTAAGTTGACGAATGACGCGGCCGGTCGGCCGACGTTCCTGATAACCCAGTAGAGCTGCCAAGGCCAGGCCGGCAAACAGACCACCGCCGTGCCCCCAGTTATTGATCGCCGGCAGCAGCAGGCCGATAATCACCAAGCCGATAATCCAACCGCGAACTTGGCTCACTATCAGACGGCCAAACTCCCCTCCCCGGCTCTTACCGTAAAAAAGCAGAGCCCCGATCAAACCGCAAATTGAGGCCGAGGCCCCAATCGTCAGCATGATCCCGGCCAGAGAGGAGATATAAAACCCGACCACCCCACTGATCAGATAGATTAGTAGAAAACGGTGCAGGCCGAAAATCTCCGCCGTCATTCGTCCCAGTTGATTTAAGGCCACCATATTAAAGAGAAGATGCAGTAAGCTGCCATGCAGAAATGAGGCCGAAATCAGGGTCCACCAGCGATGCAGATGGAAAATCGGCATCGATCCGGTCGCCCCGACCATAAGCAGAGACTGATTTCCGGGCGAGAGAAAATTGAGTGGATTATGCAGGCCCCCGAACTGGATCGGTGCCAGAACCAGGGTCAGAAGGTAAAAAATCACATTAATAATAATCAGGGGCTGCACAATCTCGGCCGGAGTCGCACTCCAACGCCCAAAAATATCCGGCAGCTGCCGACCGGGACGTTTTAAACCACAGTAGGGACAATGTTCTTCATCACGGCTGATCAGCTTGCGACAGCCCGGGCAGAGGATTGAATTGCGGTTTTCTCTCATCTAGCACCTTACCTCTCTATTAAAATCTGTTTGATTCCGGTTTATCCGGGTCACTCCCTCATTAAAAAAAAATCAGCTCAAAGCTGATGCCCTCGTAAAAAGTAACGGGATGGCTAAGTAAAAATTTCGATATACAAGATGTTGTGGTTTTTCAGGCGCGAGACCATACATGTAGTATGTCGAGTGCCTGAAAAACCACAACAGCGCAGTAGATCGGACTTTTTACGACGCCATCAAAGTAACCGCTTACCGTAACTCTGGTGATAGATCTCGACCATACTTAAGAATGCAATGGTTATCAGGGGGCCAAAGATAATTCCGAGCAGACCAAAAGTTGCCAGGCCGCCAAAGATTGAGATAAATATCAAAAGAATGTGAATCTTGACCCGATCGCCAACCAGTTTTGGTTTGACCAGGTACTCAACGATCAGGGAAAGAACACCGAAGGTAACCAAGAAAGTGATACCCTTAGCGATTTCACCGATAAGCAGCATATAGGCTCCAATCGGAATAAAGACCACCGAGATTCCGATGAAAGGAATGAAAGCGAAGATCGCCATCACCGTACCCCAGAGAATAGGCGATTTTATATTGAAAAAAGCCAATCCGAAACCACCAAGAACCCCCTGCACAATTGCAGCCATACCGTTACCCACCACCATCGCCAAGGTCATGTCGTTAAATTTGCGCAACAGCAGATCTTCATGATTTCGTGGCAGCGGTGAGAGGGCCATGAGATATTCTTTGACTTTGAGGCCGTCAATCAACAAAAAATAGACAAAAATAATCAACAAGACAAAGTGGAGAGAGAAGCTCATAACTTGACCGGCCAGCACTTTGGTCCAGTTATAAACCCATAAACCGGCCTCTTTGCTCAAACGGATAACATCATTCTGCATATCGGTGAGATTATAATCGATACCGAGACGATCTAACAGATCGGTCAAGCGTGCAACTTTGTCGGCATGGGTGGAGATCAGTTGATTAAACGAGTCAACTGTCAGCTCCTGTCGCAGGTAGCCATAAAAATCTGCAACTTCAACTGAAAGTGATGTTATAAGAAAAACCAAAGGCACAAAAAGCCCTAAAAAGATCGCCAGACAGATCAGGCTGGAAGCCAGCCAGCTATGACCGCCGCAGAGCTTAATAAGTTTTCGGTAAAGGGGATGACAGAGTCCAACCAGAATCAGGGAGAGAATCAGAGTGGTGATAAAAGGCGTTAACATCCAGAGGAAAAGACCGACAGAGAGCAAAAGAGTCATAAAGAAGACAACTACTTTGTAAACTGAAAGTTTATCCTCAACCATTTATCTCTCTCCAAAACATCTTGTCTGTCGAAATTTTTACTTAGTCACCCTGTAACTTTTTACGCCCCGCAGGAAGTAGCTTTGGGGTACGAATGCATCAAAGCTGATGAAATAGAGTTTTCAAATTTTGAATTGGAATCTGCTAAGAAATATCACAAACAGGAATGAAAAACCAGCTTTTGCTTATAGCCTCTCCTGATAATATAGCTTGACATAAGCAATAAATTGATTTAGTAGGCCACCATT
>DAOVTG010000108.1 GCA_030633185.1 Deltaproteobacteria bacterium | reverse complement strand
TATGAGTATTCTATCTTGCGTAACCCCTTCTGTCAAGTCGTGTGACGCCATCAAGTTTGATGCATTCGTAAAAAGTCACGGGATGGCTAAGTAAAAATTTCGATAGACGCCCCGCAGGAAGTGCCCTTGGGGTGCAAGATGTTGTAGTTTTCCAGGCGCGAGACCATACATGTAGTATGTCGAGGGTCTGGAAAACTACAACAACGCAGGATATCGGAACTTTTTACGACGCCATCAAGCTTGACATTCTTGGCGGATAGGCCTATTCATTGAAAAAAATCAAAGGAGTAAAGGTTGAAATCTTCCCTGCCGCCGCTGGCGCATCGTCAGCGGCCGCAAAGTCTTAAAGAGTTTGTCGGCCAGCACCAGTTGCTTAGTGAAGACGGTTTTATTGCGCGCATGCTGAGTCAGGGGCACCTCGATTCCATAATCTTCTGGGGGCCTCCGGGTTGCGGTAAGACGACTTTGGCAACTTTGTTGGCAGGTGCGGTTGAGGCCGATTTCCATAAGCTTTCGGCAGTCACCGCCGGGGTTGCCGATATTCGTAAAATTGCTAAGCTGGGTCGTGAGAACCAGCTTAAGAGTCGGCGTACGGTTCTTTTTCTTGATGAGATTCACCGTTTCAATAAGGCGCAGCAGGATTTCTTGCTGGCTCCGGTAGAGGAGGGCTGTCTCGTTTTACTCGGCGCGACTACCGAAAACCCATCTTTTTCGATAATTACGCCTCTGCTCTCCCGGACTCGGGTTGCGGTTCTTGAAGCCTTGAACGAGGCTGAGATCAAACTTCTTCTGGAAAAGGCGGCGATTCGATTGGCCCTTGATCATGGGTGTGAATTCAAGGTTGCCGGTGAAGTATTTGCGGTGATTGCCGCCTCGGCCCAGGGTGATGCTCGCAGAGCCTTGAACTTGCTGGAGATGGCCTGTGTAAACTTGGTCTCAGAAGAGGGGACTGAGTTGACTCTTGCGGCCCTGGCTCCTCTGTTTACGAGTCGTGAATTGGTCTACGATCGGGATGGCGAAGAGCATTTCAACCAGATCTCGGCCTTCATTAAAAGTATGCGGGCGGGTGATCCCGATGCTGCTCTTTACTGGTTGGGGCGGATGCTGAAGTCCGGTGAAGATCCGCTCTATTGTGCCCGGCGCATGATTCGTTTTGCCAGTGAGGATATTGGCAATGCGGCTCCCCAAGCCTTGCAATTGGCGATCAATGCTCGCCAGGCTTATGAAACTCTGGGTTCTCCGGAAGGTGAACTGGCCCTTTATCAGGCGGCGGTCTACCTGGCGACAGCCCCGAAAAGTGATGCGCTTTATCTGGCCATGAAAAGAGTGGCCAAAGAGATCAAGGCTACCGGTAGTCAGCCGGTGCCTTTGCAGGTTCGTAATGCTCCGACCGGTCTTATGAAAGAGCTTGGTTATGGTCGTGACTATGTTAACCCGCATCGCGATGTTATGAATCCTTTGTTAATCGAAGCCCTGCCGGAAAAGCTTTCCTCGTCATCTTTCTATCGGCCCACCGAAAATGGTTATGAGGCGACGATCAGACAACGTCTGGCAGAAAGAGAGGAGTTGCGTCGGCAACGGTTGTCCGGAGGCGGCAACGACCGGTCGTGATGGGTCTCTTGGAAGATAAGCTTAAAGTTTTGCCTGACCATCCCGGGGTTTATTTGATGTTGGCCGGTGACGGGCAAATCCTTTACATAGGTAAAGCAAATTCGTTGCGCAAAAGGGTGCGCTCCTATTTCAGCGGTCGGCCGGATCGGGCCAAAACCGCACTTTTATTGACCAGGGTATGTGATGTCGAGGTGATTCTTGCTGGCAGTGAGATCGAAGCCCTGCTGCTTGAAAATAACCTGATTAAAAAGCATCGTCCGCCCTTTAATATTGAACTTAAAGATGATAAGAACTATCCCTATGTTCGTCTCGACCGCAGCCAGACCTTCCCCCGTTTTGAGGTTGTCAGACGGCGGCGGGCTGATGGAGCCCGCTATTTTGGTCCTTTTCCGGCGGTCGGTGCCTTGCGGACGACTTTAGGGATACTCAACAAACATTTTCGGCTCAGGCGTTGCCGAGGTGAGCGTTTCGTTAATCGGGTACGCCCCTGTCTCAACTATCAGATTAATCTTTGTGCCGCTCCCTGTTGTGAAAAGGTAAGTCCGGTTGAGTATCGGCGTTCAATTACCTCGGCGGCTCTGATTCTCGGCGGCCGTGGCCGACCGGTGTTGAAAAGTCTTGAACGGCGCATGCAAAAAGCGGCTGAAGGGCTCGATTTTGAGGTTGCGGCCGGTTTGCGCGACTCTCTGGCAGATCTTAAGCTGGTTTTGGAAACCCAGACCATTGATGCCGGGCGTGACGAGGATCTTGATGTTTTAGGGGTTGCTTCTCGATTAGATGGGGCCAGTGTGCTCTATCTTTTAACCATTCGACGAGGGAATGTGGTTGGGGGCCGGCCTTTCTCGTTTTTTGAATATGGCGGCCGCCGGGAAGAGTTGCCGGGCGCTTTTCTGCAACGCCATTACGGTGATGCCGGTGAGGGGGACAGGCCTCCACCAACAATCGTTGTTCCGGAACATGGCGAGGCGGTGGCGGCGCTTGAATCCTGGCTCAGCCGGATTCGAGGTCATCGGGTAGAGCTTCTGGTTCCAGGTCGGGGTCGGCGCTTGCAGCTTTTGCGTTTGGCTCAAAAAAATGCGGAAGATTATCTTGTTCGACAGATAGATGGTGAGGATTTCCCCGGTCAGGCCTTGCGAGAGCTGATCAAGGTTTGTAAATTCAAAGGGTTGCCGGAAGTGATTGAAGGGGTCGACATCTCCAATCTTTCAGAAGATTGTGTGGTTGCTTCTCTGGTCTGTTTTCGCGGCGGTCAGGCGAGCAAGAGTGAATATCGTCATTACCGTCTCGATGGTGTTGCACCCGACGATTTTGCCCGTATGGCCGAGGTGGTTCGGCGGCGCTTTAGCGGCGAAAATTGTCGGCCCCATCCCGATCTCCTGCTGCTTGATGGGGGTCGGCCTCAGCTTGAAGCGGTGAGCCGGGTTTTGCGGGAGCTCGATATCGAAGTGCCGTTGGTAGCGGTTGCCAAAGGTCGTGATCAACAAGGTCGTAAAGATCATCAGGTGCCGGATCGTTTTTATCAGCCCGGCCGTAAAGATGCTTTGTCGTTAACGCCTCGCTCTCCCGGCGCTAGGCTGTTGCAACAGGTGCGTGACGAAGCTCATCGTTTTGCGATTAATTACCATCGTCTGGTTCGCAAGCGGGAGCGCGAGACCGTACTCGTTGAAATCGAAGGGATTGGCAAAAAACGGGCGCTCCGGCTGTTGCAGGTTTTCGGCAGCGTCGAAAAAATTGCTCCGGCCACCCCCGAGGAGCTGGTTGTAAAGGCGAGGCTGCCTTTTCCCGTAGCGTGTAAAGTGTGTGAATTCCTTCAGCAGTATCGTTGACTGATCGTAACTATTCAGGTAGCCATGATTTAAAAGTTAAGTTACAGAGGATAGCGGCGAACATTGCTTCGCCCACTTCGAAGGGGACAGAGCTCAGCCCGGCTCGGGCTAAAGCCCTGCCTTGAGGTCTGTCCCCGCATCGAGACAGGTCGAAACCTAGATTTCGTCTCCAAGTTGCCGGGATTGGGGTCATTGCTGGTACAAGGTGCGTCAGCACCCCAGCTTTGACCCCGTTTATGAGAGCGAAGCAAACTAACAAATTACCCTTTGTGACGTAAATGGTACCTGAATAGTTACCAATTTTTTAAGATATAACTATATTTCGTATGAGGAGAAGAAAAAAATATGGCAAGAAAAGTAATGGTTACCGGCGCTTGCAGCAAGCTTGGCCGGGCCGTCGTGCAACTGCTTGAGATGCAGGCCGATACCGAGGTTGTTGCCTTAGGTCGGGATGAACTTGATATTTTGGATGAAGTTTTGGTGGACTCAACCGTTGAGCGTTTGCAGCCCGCAACAATTATTAACTGTGCCGGTTTTAATGACGTTGAAGCGGCTGAACACCGGCTTGCAACCAAACTTCCAGTTAATACCCGGGGGCTTTGCAATCTGGCCCGGACGGCGGCAAAGTTTCGGGTCTATCTCTGCTCTTTCAGCAGTAAGTATGTTTTTAACGGTAAAAACAGTGAACCTTATGATGAAGACGATGATAAATGGCCGCTTAATCAGTATGGCAACTCCAAGCATGCTGGCGAAGAGATGGTCAATGATCAGCTTGATAACTACCTTATTGTCCGGAGTGATCTGCTTTATGGCGGTGGTGGTGATGATTGGGTCAGCCGCATCAAGGAGGAGCTGGGAGCCGGTCGCCCTCTGGCAGTCAGTAACGATTTTTTTATAGCGCCGACCTATGTTGGAGATCTGGCGGCGGCGATGGTGGCTCTTAGCACTGAGTGGGCGGCCGGAATCTATCATTATACCAATGATGCCGGTAATGGGGTTAGCTGTTACGAATTTGCCCGGGCCGTGGCCGAACAGGCCGGTCTTGACAGCTCTCTTTTGCAGGCCACCCCGATGACCGAAGTCGATTTTGGTGGGCCATTAAATCTACCGGAACGCGCCATTTTGAGTCTCGATCGTTTTAAAAAAATGTTCCCAGCTTTAGTGCGTCCCTGGCAAGAGGCTTTGGCCTCATATATGGGTTGATGGCGTTGCTTTAATAGATTTCGGGACGACGGTCATCAAAGCAAGCGATGGTTTGGCGTACCTCTTTGACCTTGGCAAAGTTAAGTGTAGCGCTAAATGCACCTTGGCGTTGCGGGGTTTTTAAGACGCTCTCGCCCCAGGGGTCAATAATCGCGGAACTGCCGGGGTAGCGATGCTCGTTGCCCTGACCGATGCGGTTGCAGGCCGCGACAAAGAGTTGATTTTCAATGGCTCTGGCTTTGAGCAGGGTGCGCCAGTGGGCCGTGCGTGGGCGAGGCCATTGGGCGCAGATTAGTAGAAGTTGGGCTCCCTGCAGAGCCAGGGTGCGGCTAAGTTCCGGAAAGCGGATGTCGTAGCAGGTCATCAGGCCAACCGCTCGTCCGTAAATTTCGACCAGGCATGGTTTTAGGCCGGGAGAGAAATGGAGTTCTTCTTCCATCAGGGAGAAGAGGTGGATTTTGCGGTACGCGGCCAGGCGTTTGCCTTTGGGGTCGATGAGGAAAAAAGTATTGTAGAAATTTCCGCTATCAGCTTCGACCAGGCTGCCGCCAACGTATGAACTTCTCGTCTCAGCGATTTTTGCCAGATGTTCAAGCATTGTGGGCGTAGTGGCTGCCAGCTGGGTGAAGTGTTCGTAGTCGTAACCGCTGCTCCATAGTTCCGGCAGGAGGATGATGTCCGATGATTCGCCGACCGGTTGTAAAAGTCTTTCAACTCGGCGTAAATTTTTTTCAGGGCAACCCAGACTGACGTTCATTTGCACCAATGTGATGGTGACCTGTTTATTGTCCATATGTATAGAACACCTCAAATCTAGATATTTACGACGAATCATAGCACACTATATAATAATGTAAAGTAAGATCAAGAAATAGAAAAGAGGAGGGGCTTTATGAAGGTCAAAGTTTATCGTAAATTTGTCAATACCAGTAACCGTTTGCGGGTTTTATTGCGGCCCATGAGTGTTGCCGATCAGGATGCTGTCAGTAAAATGTTTTGTCAGCAGGCCAGTGATGAAGATGTGCGTTTTCTGAAAGAGGATGTTCGTAATCCGGAGTTGATCGCCGGTTGGTTTGCCAGCCTTGATTATGATCGGGTGGTGCCCTTGTTGGCTCTGCATAGAGATCGTCTGGTTGGGGATGCGACGTTGCACCGGCGCAGTGGGGCCGGGCGGCATATTGGAGAGTTGCGAATCTTTCTGACGAAAGAATTTCGTGGGGTCAGCTTGGGGATGCAGCTGCTTAAGGAGTTGATTGAGATCGGTCGGGAGATGGGTTTGCATATGTTGGTTGCCGAAGTCGTTTCGGCTGAGCTTGCCGTGGTCAAAGCTTTTCGTAAGCTCGGATTTGTGCGACATGCCGAGTTTGACGACTATTTTATGGACGCTGATGGCAGAATGCACGATGTCTCATTGATGGTGCTGCCGCTTGCCGCCCGGAAAGAATATCTTTTCTAAAAGTTAGAACGAGGATGTCGTTTAGCATGAAAACTTCTGACACACAAGATTTGCAGGAACGTTTGGTGCGGGTTTTGGATCGGAATATGGAGGGCCTGATTGAGGCAACGGTAGTCGCCGTACGCGCTAAGATTGTCGAGTACAGGGCGCGTCCGGCGGCCGAACTGGCGGCTAGCGTGCGCCTTTGTTATCACGCCTATCTCGATTTTCTGACGACCGATTCATTTGTTTCACTGACCGACTATATTACGCAAATGGCTCAGCGTCGCAGTGATGAACAGGTTCGTATTTCGGCGATTCAAGGGGTTTTCCTGACCTTTCGGGAAGTGGTGATGCCGGTCTTGAAGGCCGAGTTTGAAGACGATTATGAACAGCTTATTGCAGCTTTTAATTCGATTCTTCAGGCTGAAAGCCAGGCGTTAAGGGTTTTTGCTGATATTTATCAAGATGCTTTTACATCCCGTTTGCGTCAGGCCAATGCCTCGTTGGCAGAGAAGAATCGCGACCTTGAACACTTATCAAACAGCCTCGACCGTAAGGTTAATGATACGACTTTGGCTTTGCAGCAGAGTCGCGATTTTATGGAGGAAATTATAGAGAGCCTGGTCTCCGGGATTATCGTTGTTGACTGTGACCTGGACATTAAGATGTTTAACCGTTCTATGGAGCGGCTTGCTGATTTGCGCCGGGAAACTGTGCTTGGTTGCCGGGTTGACCAAGTTTTTGCTTCGCGAATCGAGATCCCGTTCTCTTTTTTTCAGCGTCAAATGGAAGAAAAGGGGGTTGTCGAAGGAGTTAAACTACGCATTGAAAAAGATGATGGCCGGGCACTCTACCGACATGTTCGGGTAGAGGCTTGGCGTGAGCATGGTGGTGACTTGCGGGGCTATATTGTTATTGTAGACGATATTACCGAGCAGGAGTGTCTTCAGCACTCACTCTCCTGTTATGTCAGTCCGGCGGTAGCCGAAGGTGTGATGGTCAGTGGTGAACCTTTACGACTAACCGGTCAGCGCATGGAGGTGGTCGTCCTTTTTGCCGACCTGAGGGGCTTCTCGACATCGGCACAAGGACTCAAACCCGAGTATGTGGTTGAGTTATTGAACTCTTATCTCGGGGTCATGGTAGATGTTATTTTGCGCTTCTCCGGTACTCTGGACAAGTTTGTTGGTGATGGGGTGATGGCCCTTTTTGGGGCTCCGGCTCCAATGGAGGATGCATCAGTAAAAGCGGTGGAGTGTGCGGTTGAGATGCAAGAGGAGATCGGCAGGCTCAATCGCCAGCGTCATCGTGATGGTGAGCCGCACTTGCATCTAGGCATTGGGGTGAGTTGCGGCGAGGCCATTGTTGGCAATATCGGATCCCCGGTGCGGATGGATTTTACCGCGATTGGTGAGACCGTTAATCTTGCGGCCCGTCTCCAGGAGATCTCGCGTGGAGGAGAGATCCTGGTCGGTGAAGAAGTGCATCGGCAGGTGCGTGATCATTTTCAAATCCGAGCCCTGACTCCTGGAGTGATTAAAGGGATCGGGAGCCGGGTGGCAGTCTACGTTGTTGAAGGGTACAAATTTTGATAATAATATAAGTTTTTTAGAATCTATACGAGAAAGCGCTTGACAAAAAAAAAGGGGCAGGGGTATAAAGCGCCTCCTTCGCCACTGAGGGGTTGTTAACCTCACTTTGGGCGAAGAAAAGTTCTCTGAAAAAAAAAGAAATTTTCTAACGAAAAGTAATAGAAAGCACTTGACAAAGAAGTGACGCGAGCGTATAAGGCGCTCTCCTCTGGACAACGGATACCGTGTCTAAGGGGAATGCTTCAAGTCGAGAGTTAATAACTTTCCGGTAGAAAAATTTAGACTTGACAAGAATTTGGAAACAGGTTATCTTGTCCGTCCCTTTGCGAAGTCGCAGATTTTGCAAAGGGATAGAAAATCGATCTTTGAAAACTGAATAGGATTAATTGTACAGCTGTTTCGAGCAGTAACAAAGTTACAAAAAAACGCATTAGCTTGCGTTGAT
>DAOVTG010000228.1 GCA_030633185.1 Deltaproteobacteria bacterium | reverse complement strand
CCTCTTTACCGATGCCGATTGCATCGCCACCGACAACTGGCTTGAGGAGATGGTTCAACCTTTCAACGATACCGGTGTTGAAGGCGTTAAAGGAGCCTACCGCAGCCGCCAAAAAGAGCTTGCCGCCCGCTTTGCCCAAGCGGAATTCATGGATCGCTATGAATTACTAAAACGCCAGCCAACCATCGATATGGTTGACACCCACGCTGCCGCTTTCAGGCGCCGGACATTTATCGAAATGGGGGGGTTTGATGAATCATTTCCGGTTGCCAACAATGAGGACACCGATTTCTCATACCGCCTGTCAAACGCCGGGAAACAGCTTCTTTTCAACCCTGATGCCATCGTTTATCACAGCCACCCAAAAACCCTGGGCCATTACCTGAAAATTAAATTCAACCGGGGTTATTGGCGCATGGTCGTCTATCGCCGCTATCCCGGTAAAGCGCTTAAAGATTCCTACACGCCCCAAATAATCAAATTGCAGACCCTGGTCGCTGCCGCGTCGTTTGCCACCCTTGTCTTAGGACTCTTCAACCCTTTTTTCCATTTCTTAACTTTTACCGCCTGGCTCACAATTTCAGCCAGCAGCGCGCCGTTAGCCATCCAAAACTACAAACATGATCCTCTTCTCGGCCTCACGATCCCCGTTATCGTCTGGCTGCGAGCGTTAGCCTTTGCCGCCGGAAGTCTTAAAGGATGTGGTGATTTACTTCTGCAAAAAACTTCTTGTGGAGAAACAAAACTATCCGGAAGGGAAAAACCACAGTGAAGCTCTCCCGTGCAACCTCAAATTCCGGCCCCAAACTTTTGTGGATAGATCTCGACCGACAAACTGTACGCCGGGAAACTGCGCCAGCTCAATGGCGCCGGCTGCTGGTGGGTGGGCGCGGCATCAACATGCTGCTGCTCTACCAACTAACTACTCCGGGGATCTCTCCTTTAGACCCGCAAAACCCACTTCTGATTGGTACCGGGCCGTTAACCGGAACCCTCGCACCCGGAGGAGCCCGATGCTCGATTTCCGGTCGTTCTCCGGAGACCGGGCTCCTTGGTGACAGTAATATCGGCGGTTTTTTTGGCCCGGCCCTACGCCGCTTAGAGATCGACCATCTAATTATCACCGGCAATGCTGGCCAGCCAACCTACCTCCATCTTCACCATGACCAAATTGACTTTTGCTCAGCCCGAGAATTTTGGGGACAAGATACCATCGCCAGCGACGATTGGCTACGCCGGAAGCATGGCCGAAGAAGTCAAACCCTGGTGATTGGCCCCGCCGGCGAAAAACTGGTTCGTTTTGCGGCAATTCGTCACAGCACCTGCAACACTGCCGGTCGCACCGGTATGGGTTGTTTAATGGGAGCCAAACACTTAAAAGCAATTGTGGTTACGGCTCCGGCGAAAACGCTGCCGGTGGCCCAACCTGAAATCTTTTCTCAAACCATCAAAGCCCTGCGCCAACGCCTGCGAAACAGCCGCACCAGCCAAACTTTAAGACGTTACGGCACTCTGTTCTTATACGATTTACATAACCGCCAGGGAGTCATCCGTACCCGTAATGGTCAACAGAGTCAATTGAGCAATGGACGAGGCTTGCGGGCTCCGGCTATCGCCCGCCTGGCGGTTCGCCAACGAGGCTGTTTTGCCTGCCCGATCCGCTGTAAACACGTCTACAAGATAGCTGACCAGACGAAATTGATCCATACCCTGGAATATGGAGTTATGGGAGCTTTGGGACCAATCTGTGGAATCAATTCACGGGAAGAGGTCCTAAAGTTGTCCGATCTCGTCAACCGCATGGGCCTTGATGCCAGTTCGACCGGTAACCTCATAGCCTGGGTGATAGAACTTTTTCAGCGCGGCATTATCGACGAAAGTTATACAGGTGGTCTGATTTTAGAATGGGGCAATTATGAGGTTCTATCAAATTTAATAAAACAGATAGTCGAAGGTCGAGACTTAGGGGCAATCCTGGCTCAAGGAGCCCGGCAAGCGGTCGAGAAACTGCCGCCTGAAGCGGCCAAATATCTAATCTGGAGTAAGGGCCTGCCCCAATCCGATTCGGTTGATCTCCGTGCCTTTCCGGGCTTCGCCTTAGGGGTTGCCACGGCCAGCCGTGGAGCTGACCATTTACGCAGTCGACCAACCACCGAGGCCATGAAACTAACCCCCGAAGAACTCCGGCAAATTTACGGCCAACCGGTATCAACCACCCCTGACGATCTAACCGGCAAAGCCCTGACGGTCTGGCACAAAGAGCTGGAATATGCCGTAGGTGATGCTTTGGGAATTTGCCGTTTCGTGCAAAATTTTAACAGCGAAGATCATTTGACAATCGGTGACTGCCGAGAACTCCTGACCCAGGTAACCGGAGAGGAATGGAGAACAGATGAACTATGGCAAGCGGGTGAACGAATAACTACCCTGGAACATATCTGGCTACTTCGAGAAGGCTTAAGCAGCGTCGATGACAGTTTGCCTGAACGCTATCTGAATGAAGCTCTGCCCGACGGCCCCAAACAAAATATGCGTCTCAATAAAAGTGATTTGGAAGGTTTAAAAAAAAAGTATTACCATCTACACGGATGGCACGACCTCAACTCAAATAAAAGCCTCAAAGATCTAAAAGAACTCGGTTTAAACATAGATTTTATGTAACTATTCAACTAACCCGCAAATTCCGGGGACACAATCCCGATTTTTTAGGAAAATCAGGTTATGTCCCCGGAATTTACTGAATTACATCAATATTTAGTGCTTTTTTGCTTACGCTGAATAGTTACGATTTTATGAAGGATATATAACTTTATGACTGACTGCAACAAACTCTATAATCTCGGTGATTTTCTGGCTCATTATGCCGAACAAACCCCAAATAAAACCGCAATTATATTCAACGATCAAAACCTTAGCTACGCTGACATAAATCGGGCCGCCAATCAACTGGCCCATGTGCTGTTAGCTCTGGATGTAAAAAAAGGTGACCACATCTTTTTGTTCAGCTACCGGAGCCCGGAACTGATAATTGCGTTTTTGGCCGCTCTAAAAATTGGTGCCGTCGCGGTTCCCGGAAATTATGAACTACCACTACAACAACTGCGTCAATTGATTCTCTCATTGCATGCAAAACTTTTATTATGCTCGGAAAAACTCCTGCCTGCAATCACGGCACTCCAAAATAAAAATCTAAATTGCCAAACCCTGCTCCTGAAAGAACTGGGCTGTCAGGTATGGCTCAAGGATGGAGAGTTGACGAGCGGAATCTCATCTCTGAATCCAAAGATAACCTCGACAGAGAATGACATTGCCTACCTCAACTACACCTCCGGAAGTACCGGAGAACCCAAAGGCGCGATCACCACTCACGCCAATATTATAGCCAATACCAAGTCGGCAATCAAAGCTCTTGCACTGGGCCGTGATGATATTCACCTCTGCATGTTTGCCCCCTTTGCCCATCCCCACGAACTCCTGGCCCGCCCTCTCTACCTCGGCGGCACCATGGTTCTGCTGGATCATATCAGACCTAAATCAATTGCCCAAGCCCTGACCAAACACCAGGTGACCGCCTTTATGGGACTGTCTCCACTTTTCGAAACCCTGCTTGATCTTAACCGCAATCGAACCTTTAACCTTGACGCCTTAAAACTACCTGAAAGTGGGGGAATGTATACCAACAGCGGCCTGATCAAGCGTTTTCTGCAAACCTTCGGAGTACCTATTATACCAGTCTGGGGCAGTACCGAAACTACCGGCATCGCCATTGCCAACCAACCCGGCCAGGAAGCGGTTTATGGTTCAGTCGGCCAACCTTGCCCCGGCTACAAAGTCGAAATTATCGATCAGCAAAATCAGCCGGTAAAAATCGGCGAAACCGGCGAACTTATCTTCCGGGGCAAAGGAGTGGTTTCAGGATATTACGAAAACAGAAAAAAACAAGACCAAGCATTTAGCAATGAATGGTACTATAGCGGAGATCTGGCCCGTCGAGATAAAGACGGTAATATCTATTTTATTGCCCGTCGAGCTGGCATGCTAAAAGTCGCAGGATTAGCAGTTTTCCCTCAAGAAATCGAGATGGTACTCCAGGAACATCCAGATATTCTTGAAGTGGCGGTGGTCGGTGCTCAAGACCGCCTGCGAGGAGAGATCCCGATAGTCCATATGGTCTTACGCCCAGAGACAGAACTTAAAAAAGAAAACCTGTTGGCCTGGTGCAAGGAAAAACTGGCCTCTTACAAATTGCCGCGGAAAATAGTCTACCAAAATGAACTTCCAAAAACCAGTAACGGCAAGATCGATCGTCAAACCTT
>DAOVTG010000090.1 GCA_030633185.1 Deltaproteobacteria bacterium | reverse complement strand
TCAGGGTTTTTCCGCAACCATTTTTGCTGACTTTCAGCTTTACTCGCCTTGCGGCAATCTGGTTTGGTGCAGTACCTTTGTTTTTTGTGATTGCGGCAATCGGGACGGTACAAGCTACCTCAATGACGACATTTTTTCTTTCTCAATAGCTTCATACAACAAGTCACCTCCAAGATGACCCATGAAACAACGAGAACAGATTTTTATAAAGAGAAGAATGTAGTGAAGAAAAGAAAGAAGAAGATTTTTTAAATTTTTCAGGGAAGGAAATCGATAGATGGGATCTGTTAGAGTTACATTTTTAAACCGCTAAGAAGAAGACAGTTTCAGGACGTCGGTGACATATGATTAAAAAACCAAGCCAAGACATTACACCATAAAAAAGGCACTTGAAACGACTGTTAAAAATCGTCTCAAGCGCCTGTATTTATTGATGGTGCCGGAGGTCGGAATCGAACCGACACGGGGTCGCCCCCGCGGGATTTTGAGTCCCGTGCGTCTACCAATTTCACCACTCCGGCACGAGGTCTGGCTTGTAACAAAAAAATGGCTTGAGTGTCAAGCAGGATTTAGTTGATTTCAGGTTTTATCAGACTCCCGGCGTAGAGCGGGTAGGCGGCCAGTTCACAAGCGATGCCGCCGTTATCAAAAAACCAGCGCCGGGCCGGGCGCAGGCCGATCTCTTTTAAAAGATTGCGATTACCGCTGAATATAAAAGCTTCGTAACCGGTGGCTGACTGTTTGAGAAAATCACCAAAACGTCGGTAGGTTGCTTTGAGTTCCTCCTCTTCGCCGAGGCGGACACCATATTCAGGATTACAGAGCAGCACCCCGCCGCCTTCGGGAACCGGGGTTTGGGCGAAATCACAGGTGACAAACTCGATGACGTCATCGACTTCGGCGCGGACGGCATTTTCTTTGGCAACCTTAATCATCTGCGGATCGATATCGGAAGCGATCAGGCGGGTTTTTCGATCCGGCCGGGAGACCCGTCGGGCTTGGGCCTGAAGACTGAGTAGTTCCATATTTTTATAGCCAAGCAGAAACTGAAAGGAGTATGCTTGACGCAATAAACCCGGAATCCGATTTTGCGCCAGCAGGGCTGCTTCAATCGCCAGAGTACCGCTGCCGCACATCGGATTGACCAAAGTTTTGGCCCCGTTCCAGCCGCTGGCCAGAACCAAAGCGGCGGCCAGAGTTTCTCGTAATGGGGCTTTGCCGGGATCTAAGCGATAGCCGCGCTGGGCCAGGGTTGGGCCGGAGGTGTCGAGATAGAATTTGACTTTGTTCTGCTGCCAAAAGAGGTGAAAAACCAGTTTGTCACGAAGCGGGCCGCTGTCGGGACGACGGCCGCAACAACGCCGCAGGCGATCGACAATCGCATCTTTTACCCGCAAATTAGCAAAACGACTATCCCTGATGGTCGGAGTATCAACCACTGAGGTAACCGAAAAATAACCGTCCGCTGCGACCAGTTCTTCCCAAGGCAGGGGCATCAGCTTATCGTAAAGTTGATCGGGATCGGCAGCCTCAAAGGCCGCAAGACGCCATAAAACCCGCTGTCCGGTACGCAGGTTCAGATTAAGCCTTAAAACGTCAGTAAAATCACCTTTTGTCGTCACCGAAGTGGAGCGTTCATCAATAATCGGCATTTTCAGGTCACGCAGTTCGCGAACCAAAAAAGGGGTGACGCCGGGTGAACAGGGTATAACGATATGGTGGCGACCTTCTAGAAGATGCATAATTAGACTAAAATCTCAGTACCAACCCCTTCGGGTGTAAAAATTTCTAGTAATAGACAATGAGGTTGACGACCATCGACAATATGAGTTTTGGCCACCCCGGCTGCCAGAGCATCAAGGCAGCAGCCAATTTTAGGCAGCATCCCGCCTTTAATAGCGCCGCTTTTTACGAGCGCTTCAACTTCTTGTCGATTGAGACTGCTCAAAAGCTCACCGGCAAGATTGCTGACCCCTGGAACATCGGTTAAAAGCACCAATTTCTCAGCCTGCAAAGCTGAGGCCACAGCCCCGGCAACAAGATCGGCATTGATATTGTAGGTTTCACCCGCATCATCGACCCCGACCGGGGCGATCACCGGAATAAAACCGGCTTCGTCTAAACGATTGAGGATTTCAGGATTGACTTTAGCAACTCGGCCAACTTTACCAACATCAATAATCTCAGGTGGCCGATCGGCTTTGGGGGTATCGTACATCAGCAATTTTTCGGCCTGCAGCAGACGCCCATCCTTACCGCTCAAACCGACCGCGATGCCGCCATGCTGATTAATAAGATTGACAATATTTTTATTAACCTTACCGACCAGCACCATCTCGACAACGTCCATGGTATCCTGATCGGTAACCCGCATACCCTGAACAAAAGAGCTCTCAATACCCATCCGTTCCAGAACTCTGCCGATTTGAGGACCACCGCCGTGAACAATTACCGGATTGATGCCGATAAATTTGAGCAAGGCCACATCTTTAGCAAAGGATTCCTGCAACGCCTCATCGACCATGGCATGACCGCCATATTTGATGACCAGGGTTTTGCCATAGAATTTTCTGATATAGGGCAGCGATTCACTTAAGATAGCAGCTTTCTGCAGATATTTTTCCATCTTTTCATACCCATTTTGCTACAATATGTAGCGGCTCACATATTCATCCTCGACGATATCGTCAAGTTTGCGGCGAACCTCATCGGCATCAATTTTAACCGTCACCCCATCCATTTCCGAGGCGTTAAAAGAGACCTCATCGAGCAGGCACTCTAACACGGTATGCAGACGCCGAGCCCCTATATTCTCGTGTTTTTCATTGACCACACAGGCAATCTCGGCCAGTTGTTCGATTGCATCATCGGCGATTTCCAGGGTCACACCTTCGGTTTTCATCAATTCAACATACTGGCGGATCAGAGCGTTTTCGGGCTCCTGCAGGATGCGGATAAAGTCATCCTTATCGAGAGAATCGAGTTCCACTCGAATCGGGAAACGGCCCTGCATCTCGGGAATCAGATCGGAAGGTTTGGTTCCGTGAAAAGCGCCGGCCGCAATAAAAAGGATATGGTCGGTTTTAACGATACCATACTTGGTATTGACCGAAGAGCCTTCGACAATCGGCAAAAGATCACGTTGCACACCTTCACGGGATACATCGGGGGTTGAAGTCCCTTCGCGAGCCACAACCTTGTCGATCTCATCGAGAAAAACGATACCATTCTGTTCGACCCGGCTCTTGGCCTCACTGACCACCTTATCCATATCGACCATCCGCTGAGCTTCACGTTCAACCAGAATCTCGTAAGCCTCAGGGACTTTGACCTTCTTCTTTTTGGTCTGTTTCGGCATCAGGTTTTCAAACATATCCTTGATATTAATATCCATCTCTTCAAAACCGCCAGCCGAAAAGATCTCAACCACCGGCATTACCTGCTGGGTGATCTCAAGATCGACACTGCGATCGTCAAGTCGTCCCTGACGAAAGAGTTTACGCAATTTTTCGCGGGTTTTCTGCTGGCGGGCCTCGACCTGTTGTTCCTGATCCTCGAGGATTACTGGCGACGATTCCAGCTCAAGTTCTCCAAAACCACCATCAATGGTCACCTCAACAACTTCATCTTCAGACTCTGGGATCGGCGGTGGCGGCGGAGCCTGAACCGGTGGCAGCAGCAGATCAAGAAGAGACTCTTCGGCGATATCTCTGGCCTTAGCGTGAACGGTTTCAGTTTCCTCCTGTTTGACCATGGTGACCGCGAGCTCAGTTAGATCGCGAATCATCGACTCGACATCGCGGCCGACATAACCGACTTCGGTAAACTTCGAGGCTTCGAGTTTGATAAAAGGAGCTTTGGCAAGTTTTGCCAAACGCCGGGCAATCTCGGTTTTACCGACCCCGGTCGGGCCGATCATAATGATGTTTTTCGGCGCGATCTCATCACGCAAAGCCGGATCCACCTGCTGGCGCCGCCAGCGGTTACGCAAAGCAATCGCCACCGCCCGTTTGGCATCATCCTGGCCAACAATATATTTATCCAGTTCAACAACAATCTCTTTGGGGGTTAATGTAGACATCTACTTCTGTTCCTCCTGCTTCTGCTTTTTGGGCAGAATCTCCAGGGTTAAACGGTCATTGGTATAGATACAAATTTCAGAGGCAATCTTCATTGCGGCTTTAACAATGTCGACAGCTTCAAGCTCAGAATGCCGCAACATAGCCAAAGCCGCGGCCTCGGCATAGGGCGCACCGGAACCGATCGCCACCACACTGTCATCGGGCTCGATGACATCACCATTACCGGAAATCACGAACATATGCTCTTCATCGGCAACAATTAACAGGGCCTCCAATCGCCTCAGCATCTTATCCATGCGCCAGTCTTTGGCCATCTCGACCGCAGCCCGGGTCAGATTGCCGTTATAGAGTTCCAGTTTCTCCTCAAAACGCTCAAAAAGGGTAAAAGCATCAGCCGTGGAACCGGCAAAACCGGCCAGAACCTGTTCATCAAAAAGCCAGCGCACCTTACGGGCACCATGTTTCATCACGGTATCACCTAAAGTCACCTGACCGTCGCCGCCCATAGCAACCACTTTATCGCGGCGAACCGCGAGAATTGTCGTCCCTCTAAACATTTTTTCTCCTGTTATTAAAAATTCAACAGTTAAGTTACAACGGATAACGGCGAACGTGGCTTCGCCCTCTTAAACGGGGTCAAAGCTGGGGTGCTAACGCACCTTATGCCAGCAATGACCCCAGTCCCGACAGTTTGCAAACGGCATCTGAATAGTTACCCTAGAAGTTAAAAAACCTATTTAAGACTCTGAATCTGAGATTCGCTCTTCGCCGCTGGCTAAGGGGTGAGCTTTGTCGTAGACTTCGAGCAGCCTTTTAACATCAACATGGGTATAGCGCTGCGTGGTCGAGAGCGAGCTGTGCCCTAAAAGCTCCTGAATGACCCGAAGATCAGCCCCGTTCTGCAAAAGATGGGTTGCAAAAGAGTGACGCATGGCATGAGGTGTCAACGGTTTCTGTAAACCCGTGACCAGGCCATATTTCTTGACCAGGGTCGAAACTGAACGGGCACTCAGGCGCCCCCCACGGGCATTGAGAAAGAACGCATCTCCAGCCCCGGCATCAGCTTTTTGTCTCTTCTCGAGATATTTTACAAGAACTTCAGCGGCTACCCGCCCCAAGGGCACGAGCCGTTCTTTACGACCTTTACCCATGACTCTAACAACCGCATCGGCAAAACGAAGATTGCCGACATCAAGCCCGACGACCTCGGAAACCCGCAGGCCGCAGGCGTACATCAACTCTAAAATGGCGCGATCCCTGATTTTAAGCTCATCATCTTCAGGGCCGCCGATATCAAGCAACTGGTCAACCTCTTCCTCTTCGAGATAGACCGGCAGGTGCCGCTGATTTCGCGGTGCCCGCAAAAGGACGGCGGGATTTCCCAAAAAACCATGCCGATTATTAAGATAGGCAAAAAAAGTCTTGATGGCGGCGACTTTGCGCCCCACCGAAGCCGCCCCGTCAACCGCCATACGGGCCCGCATAAATTTAAGAAGATGATGATCATTGACCTGTGACCAGGGCTCACCACCATTTTCGGTCAGTGAACTAAGGCCGCATTGCTCGGCAAGAAATGTCTGCAACTGCCCGATATCCAAACTATAAGCACGAACCGTATGCGGGGAGAGCTGACGCTCGGCCTCCAGATAACGGATAAAATGAGAAACCAGATCTACCATAACAAAGATTCTCAACCATCCTGCGGTTCTTTTAAGAATATCTCAAAAATACAAGTATGTCGCGTGTCTGGAAAACCGACAACGCCCGAAGGAAGTGCCCTTGGCGTGCAACGCAGGATATCGGAACTTTTTACGACGCCATCAGACTTGACTTTTTGCGAATTGATAGGTTAGTAGATGCGCCGAAAGACAAGCCCTTTCCAAAAGTCCTAAAACCTCAACAAGCCACGCGAGAGAACTTAACTTTTGCCGGAAAAAAAAGAGCCCCCCTTCCTTATCCTCTTTCTTCTACTGTCGTTGCTCCTGCATCTGAGCCTGGCTTATTATTACCGCGATTGGCAACCCTCAGCTAAAGCTCTTGAAGAGCTGCTCCGGAAAAAAAAAGATGACATCCCGGTTCAGATTATCGAGCTGCCACCCAAGAAAAAAAAGTCGGAGACACCCAAGCCGCCACCTAAAAAACCCAGTTTTCTAAGCGACCGCAACCGGCAGAGTAAAGCTGAAACCAGAACCGAGAAAATCTCGCCTAAAGCGGTCAAGGCAGCACCGAAACCCAGCCAGACTAAACCTAAACCAGTGCCGAAAAAAGCGGCCCTCAAAAAACCTGAGGTCAAACCCCGCCCGAAGGCAAAAACTAAGCCTCCGACAAAGCCTCAAAGCCGTCCTGCTAAAGATGAAACCGCCATAGTCAAACCCCGCTCGCAAAGCAAAGCTTTGGAAAAGGTTTCACCACCGGTAAAAAAGGAAATTGTAAAAGAGCTCGTGAAAGAGGCGGCAAAAAAGCCTCTGCCGGACATCAAGAAACTCTTTCCGTCATTCGAAGAGTTGACTAAAATCACTGAAGAGTACCGGAGCCGACCGACTTCTTCAGGTGAACACCGTCCACGCCTACCCAATAAACTGAAAAGGGGCACCGAGATATCCCTCAACACCCTTGACTACAAATTTCACTCCTACTACCTGGCCTTGAAGAGAAAAATTGAACTAGTCTGGGAATATCCCTACAAGGCCCGGCAAACCGGCGTCCAGGGACGCTTGCTGATGCGTTTTATTATCAATCAGGACGGTTCGCTGGCAGAGGTCACGATCTTACGTTCATCAGGCGTTGCCCTGCTCGATCACGAAGCTGTCCGGGCCATCCGCAACGCCTCGCCCTTTCCGCCGCTCCCGAAACGTATGAACACCGAACGCCTGTCGATTACCGCAACTTTCGAGTATCTCTTAAGCTACCGTTCAGTCCACTAACAAAAAACTAAGCGGCGACAGCGGTTTTTGCGGTTTCAGTTTTATTTTTCGGCTCTTTTTTGGCAGGTTTGACCTTGGAGTCTTTCTTCTCCTCTTTTGGGGGCCGGTTTTTACCATATTCGGTCGCGTACCAGCCGCCGCCTTTCAAAATAAAGGAGGTTGATGAAACCAATTTATGCACCGGCCCGTTGCACTCAGGGCACTCTTTAAGAGGTTCTGCTGTAATTTTCTGCAACATCTCAAACTTAATCTCACAATCTTCACACTGATACTCGTAAATCGGCATAACGTTTTGTCCTTTTAAACAATTAAAAATTAACAACTCCCAAACGGGATTTCAACTGAAGTCCGCTCAAGCTCTCTACGTGAATCGTTTTGCGACGGGATTTATGACCACCGACAACCTCTACCCGGGCGCGGGGAAGCTTGAGGAGTTCAGCCAGAAAATCCCGACAGAGACGATTCGCGGCCCCCTCAACCGGAGGGGCGGTCAGGGATATTTTGAGGGCATCATCGTAGAGCCCCAAAAGCCGGTTACGGGAGGCCCGGGGCTGGACATGAACCCTGAAAGTCACGCCGTCCGAGGTCTCACGAAACCAAAGCTGCACCATTACCTGTGACCGTTTATCGAGTTATCGAATTGGCAAACTGCAACAGGGTCTGCACCAGAAAGGACTGGAGGAAGTAGATGGCCAGCAAAATCAGCATCGGCGCAAAATCGATCCCCCCCATTGCGGTCCAGGGAAACCAACGCCGTACTCGAGAAAAGACCGGCTCGGTAGCCTGATAAAGAAATCTGACAATCGGATTATAAGGATCAGGATTAACCCAGGACAAGAGGGCCCGAATAATCACAATCCAGAGATAGAGACTTAAAGCAATATCAAGAATTTTAGCTAGCGCAACAAACAAATTACTTACTACCATATTTCAACTCACTTAAATTATTTTTCTTTCAACCCAACAAAAGCCAGTTGGCGGCCGGTTATAGCATGATCACGGCGGTAGGAAAAGCAGAAATCATGACAAAACGTACAAATATCAACAATATGAAAATTTTCTTCGGCCACCCCGACCGCCATCAACTGAGCCCGCTGGATCTTCAAAAGATCAAGATAGAAACCTGAGGTTCGTTCCCGATACCACTCTTCAAGCCCATTCAGAACGGAATGTCGGCGAAAAAGATCAACCACCTCCACCCCAACCTGAAAACAGCAACAACCAATCGCGGGACCGGCATAAACCTGAAGAGTTTCAGCTTCAACCGCAAAACGGCGGCCTAGCTCAGTAACCGTTTCAACCCCGATCGCTTGTTCCAAACCGCGCCAACCGACATGGACAACCGCTACCACCCGTTGCTTTGCATCAATCATGATGAGCGGCAGACAGTCGGCCGTCAACACCCCGAGCAAGACTCCGGGCTGGTTCGTCAGCAGGGCGTCGGCTCCGGTTAGCGCCAATTGCGCAAGTTTTTCCGGGTTCCGATCGGTAACCGTCAAACAACGGTTGCCATGTACCTGCCGAGCCGTCACCAGGGCGGGGAAAACATCATCACCCACCCCATCGAGCAAAGCCCGACGATTTTTAGCTACCGCAGCCTCTTGATCACCAACCTGAAAACTCATATTGGCCGAAGCGAAAGGGCCACAACTGAAACCACCGGGACGCAGCGTAAAACCGGCCGCTATCGACGGCGGCGCGGCGCACTTAAGGTAGGCAGGCTCAGACTGATTGTCAAGGCTGAAAGGATATTTTAGCTTTAGGCTTCGCATAATTAAAACTTGATACATTCTTACCCCGAGGGCACTTCCCTCAGAGCGTAAAAGTCACGAAATGACCTCCAACAGGTTCTCAAGATCCGCCGGCAAACAACTTTCAAACTCCAGATATTGTTGACTTACCGGGTGCAAAAAACCCAAACACCGGGCATGCAGAGCCTGCCTGGAGAAATTTGACAACAACTCGGCATCGCGAGCCGCCGC
>DAOVTG010000026.1 GCA_030633185.1 Deltaproteobacteria bacterium | reverse complement strand
GCCAATGATGTTAAAGTTAATCTCGACTATATCGATGCCGAGGAGCTTGATGGTCTAAATGATGCGGCCATGACTGAACGCTTCAAAGATGTCGACGGTTTCCTGATTCCCGGCGGTTTCGGTACCCGAGGGGTTGAAGGCAAGATTGTGGCTGCCGGTTTTGCCCGTCGCCACAAGATTCCGCTTTTTGGTATCTGCCTCGGCATGCAGCTTATGGTGGTTGAGTTTGCCCGCAACGAGGCGGCGCTGGCGGATGCCAACAGCGCCGAGTTTGATACCGAGACTAAGGCTCCGGTATTCTACCTGCTCAAAAAGTGGACGAGCCCGGACGGCAGCCAAACCTTTACCCAGGATGAAAACAGCAATAAGGGCGGTACCATGCGTCTCGGGGCTCATCCCTGTCGTTTAAGTGAGGGCTCTTTTGCCTGGCAGGCCTATAACCATCAGGACGAAATTGCGGAGCGCCATCGTCATCGCTATGAGTTCAACAATAAATTTCGCACTCTTTTGGAAGAGAAGGGCCTGAGCGTAACCGGCACCCATCTGCACCATGACCTGGTTGAAATTATAGAGATCAAGGAGCATCCCTGGTATTTGGGCTGCCAGTTCCACCCCGAGTTTACCTCAAAACCGATGCGTCCCCATCCCCTTTTTGTCGCCTTCATCAAGGCAGTAAAAGAGAAGCGAGATGAGTAAGGCATCATGATTCCAGTCCAAATTAACGATCATATCACCATCGGGGGGGCGGAATCGGGCCTTGTTCTGATTGCCGGACCCTGTGTTCTGGAGAGTCGGGACCTGGCCTTTGAGATTGCTGAAACAACGGCTGAAATCTGTCTGCGTCTGGGCCTTCCCTATATTTTCAAGGCCTCTTTTGATAAGGCCAACCGCAGTAGTGTCGATGCCTATCGCGGGCCCGGTTTGGAAAAAGGGCTGGAGATTTTGGCCGCAGTTAAAGCTGGGCTCGATCTTCCGGTGACCACCGATATTCACACCATTGAACAGGTCGAGGCGGTCGCCGCAATTGTCGATATTATCCAGATTCCCGCTTTTTTATGTCGTCAGACCGATCTTTTGCTGGCTTCGGGGCGCAGTCGTCGGGTCGTTAATATTAAGAAAGGGCAGTTTATGGCACCGGGCGATATGCGCCAGGCGGTTGACAAGGTGGCCTCGACCGGGAATCACCGGATTCTTTTGACTGAACGGGGGACCACTTTCGGTTATAATAACCTGGTGGTTGATTTTCGTTCTCTCCCCCTGATGGCGGCCTGCGGCTGTCCTGTGGTTTTTGATGCGACCCACTCTGTACAGCTACCGGCAGCCCAAGGGAGTTCGTCGGGAGGTGACCGGGACATGATTCCGGTGCTCGCCGCCGCCGCCGTCGCGGCAGGAGCCGATGCCCTCTTCATGGAGGTTTATCCCGAACCCGATAAGGCCCTGTGTGATGGTGCCAACTCCTTGCCTTTGGCGGAGTTGGAAACTTTGCTTAGACGTTTGGTGGCCTTGAGTAAGGTCAGTAGATCGTGTTAAGCGGAGTTAAGTTGCAGCGGATAGCGGTGAACTTTGCTATCGCCCTCTTGAATGGGGTCAAATCTTGACAATGGCTGTTGGCCGCACTTCGCCGCTACCCTCTGACTATTATTGATATTACTATGTTGAACCATCAACAAATTATTATTGAAGGACGGCGTACGGTTGCCGTCGAAGCGGCTGCTTTAGAGGATCTCGGTCGGCGTCTTGGGGATGATTTTGCCCGCGCTGTTGAGATGTTGGCGGCCTGTACGGGTAAAGTAGTGGTTACCGGGGTCGGTAAATCGGGAATTATCTGCCGTAAGATCGCCGCAACTTTAGCCAGTACCGGGACACCCGCTCTTTTTCTTCATCCAACCGAAGGCCTGCACGGTGATCTCGGGGTTTTGTCGAGCCAGGATCTAGTTATTGCGATCTCCTACAGCGGGACTACCGAAGAGTTGATAAAAATTATTCCGGCTTTAAAACGTCAGGGTCTGCCGTTGCTGGTGCTGACCGGTAATCTGACAACCGAGCTTGCCAAAAGCAGCGATCTGGTGCTTGATATTTCGATTAATCGAGAAGCCTGCCCCCTTGGTCTGGCACCAACCGCCAGTACGACCGTGACCCTTGCTTTAGGTGATGCTCTGGCTTCGGCCCTGTTGGCGGTTAAAGGTTTTAGCGCCGATGATTTTGCTCTGCGTCACCCCGGCGGGGCTTTGGGCCGGCGGCTGCTCTTAAGGGTTGCCGATATCATGCATAGCGGATCACGGATTCCGTTAGTTTCGGATTTGGTTTCTCTCAAAGAAGCACTTTTTGAAATGACCGGTAAGGGTCTGGGGGTGACCGGTATCAAGGATGATCGGGGCGTTTTGGTCGGAATTTTGACCGATGGTGATCTGCGCCGTCTCCTCTCGGAATATAAAAATCCTTTTGACCTGCCGGTGGCCGAGTTGATGACCTGTAAACCGAAATCCATTATGTCCGACGAGTTGGCTGCAACCGCGTTAAAGAAAATGGAGGATTCAAGGATTACCTCTCTTTTTGTGATGGCCGAAGAGTCATCGGAAGTTAACGGCCTAAGCCCGGTCGGTATTATTCATCTTCACGATCTGTTACGTGCCGGTGTGGTTTAATTATAATGGATCTAAAAGAGAAAATTTTGCCGATCAAAGCTTTGATCATGGATGTCGACGGGGTTCTTACCGACGGCCGCATCATTATTGACAGCAACGGGGTTGAGAGTAAGCAGTTCGATGTTCGCGATGGTCATGGTTTGAAAATGCTGGCTCGCAGTGGCGTAACACTGGCTCTTTTGACCGGTCGTCGTTCACCGGTGGTCAGCCTCCGGGCTGCAGAACTTGGTATTGAGATTGTTTTTCAGCGTTGTTATGATAAATTGAAGGCCTATCACCAGATTCGCGACCGCCTCAGTTTAGGCGATCACGAGGTCGCCTATATTGGTGATGATGTGGTGGATATCCCGGTCTTGCGTCAGGTTGGATTCGCCGCCACCGTGGCCGATGCCGATCCCGAGCTTGTCCCGATTGTCGACTGGCAATCATCCAGACCCGGTGGTCGCGGTGCGGTTCGCGAACTTTGCCGTTTAATTATGCAGATTCAAGGAAGTTGGGATAAAGCCATGGCCCGGTATCGGGTGTGATGGCGTTGTAAAAAGTTCCGATATCCTGCGTTGTTGTGGTTTTTCAGACACTCGACATACTATATGTATGGTCTCGCGCCTGAAAAACCACAACAACTTGCACCCCAAGGGCACTTCCTGCGGGGCGTCTATCGAAATTTTTACTTAGCCATCCAGTGGCCACTGAGGAATGCATTTGGTGTAATTTGAAAAAAAAAATTCTTATCATCCTCTTTTTGCTTCTCGGCTTGGTCGGGGGGCTTTTTTATCTGGTCAGGCAACTGTTGCTCGATCCTTCGCGTTTGCCGATCGACCTGCCCGCGATTGCCAAACATCTTGAGTTTGAGCTTGAGAATGTTCGTTACGGTCATACTCGCTCCGGGGTTAAGAAGTGGGAGTTGAGCACGTTGAAGGCCAAGCGAATCAAAGGTCAGGATGAGATTATTCTGGAGGGGGTCAAAGCCCGGATTTTTGCTGAGGGCAAACTCGAAAGTGATACGCGGATAGAGGCGGATCGCGGTTCTTATGTTGTTGAGAGTGGCGATATGCAGCTTGAGGGCCGGATTAAAATCATCAATCGGCAATTTCAGATTACGACTGAGCGTTTGCGTTATCAGGAGTTTTTAGAGGAAATCTTAGCCCCTGAAAGCCTGATTGTCTACAGTGAAAAGCTAAGGATAGAGGCTGCACGGGCGACCATTGATCTGGCGCGTCGGCAGATTCATTTCAGGGGAGGGGTTCGAGCTCGTATCCAGCTTGCCGGTGGAGCTTTCCCCAAATCACCACCGTTAAAGTCTGAAGCGAAGGTTGATAAACCCTTGTCGGAAAAACTTCCGCTTGAATCCGTCGGTTCAAATAGGTCGCGGTCGGTATTTAAGTCCAAGCCGGCGGTACAAAGCAAAGCTGCAGCCAAAACGCCTCAATTTAAGGCAAAGCCTACAGTTGATATAGTGAAAAAACGGTGATTGTTTCGAATTTTTGTTCAGGGACTAAATATGTTGAAAGATAAAAAGGAAAAAAAATATTTGCCGGTGGCGGCCGTTCTTTGCCTAGGTCTGCTTTTTCTATTTGCCGCCCAGCCCGGAATCGTCGTTGCGGCCCAAGACTCGCAAAAACCGCTTTTTTTTGGGAAAAGTAAGGAGCCGATCGATATAACTTCCGATGAACTCGATTTTGATCAGAAAAAACTGATTGCGACTTTTACCGGCAACGTTGTCGCCCTTCAAGACGAGACCTCTCTCCAGGCTGATACCCTGGAAGTGTTTTTTGCTGAATCCGACGATCACAGCCTTCGGGAAATTATCGCTTCCGGTACCGAAGTGGTCATAAAAATGCTGGGCAAGAAAGCTCTCTGCCGGAGAATGCACTACTATGCCGATGAGCGCAAGATCATTCTGACCGGCAGCCCTTCTCTCGATGACGGTAAGAATATTATCAGCGGCGAGGAGATCACCTTCTTTCTTGATGAAGATCGCAGCGTGATTAAAGGCGGTCAACAAAAACGGGTGAAGACGATACTTTTCCCCGGCCAGCGCGGCGGTCCGGGGTTGAGATGAGTTATCGTCTGGTTGTCAGTGAGGTTGTCAAGAGTTATCAGCGACGGCGGGTCGTCGACCGGGTTTCGTTGGCGCTTGAATCCGGTCGTGTTGTTGGTTTGCTCGGGCCCAATGGGGCCGGTAAAACCACGACTTTCTATATGGTGGTGGGCCTGATTAAACCCGATTCCGGCTCGTTGCTGCTCAATGATCATGACCTCACCGGCTTGACCTTGCCTCAACGGGCCCGGTTGGGTATCAGTTATCTGCCCCAGGAGGCTTCGATTTTTCGCAAACTTAGCGTGTCTGATAACCTGATGGCTATTATTCAGACCTTAGAGCTGGCCCCGGACGAGGAGGAGAACCGTCTCGAAGCCATGCTTAAACGTTTCGGGCTGGAAAAAATCAGGGATAATCGGGCCTACACCGTCTCCGGCGGCGAACGCCGCCGGGTTGAGATTGCCCGGGCCCTGGTTTTAGAGCCTAAATTTATTCTGCTTGATGAGCCTTTTGCCGGTATCGACCCGCTCGCGGTTAATGATATTCAGCAGATTATCACGGAACTTAAAGGCCAAGGCATCGGTGTGCTGATTTCGGATCACAACGTTCGCGAAACTCTGGGCATTTGCGACTACGCCTACATCATGGATCAGGGTGCCATCCTTGAAGAGGGCGAGCCTCAGGCCGTTATCGCCAGTCCCAAAGCCCGAAAAATTTATCTGGGCGACGACTTCCGCCTGTAAAAATCACCAATCATCAATCACCAATCCCCCTTTTTTCATTTTCCCCTTGTATTTCCTTTTTCATTTTACTATACTTCAAGGTATGATAATTGCCTAAACGCCCCTATTTTTGTTAATGGTTTTTATATCACACTTATATGTCAATATCACTAAGCCAGAATATTCGTCTTATCCAGACCCACCAGTTGGCCCTAACCCCGCAGCTCCAGCAGGCGATCAAACTTTTACAGCTTAATCAGGTTGAACTTCTGGAGATGGTGAGCCAGGAGATGGTGACCAATCCGGTTCTCGAAGAGGCTGTGGACAGAGATCTTGAGGAGCTTGAACACGTTGAGCGTCAGCAAGCTGAGAGTGATGAGCGTGCTCTCAGAGAGGGGATGGATTCCGAAAATCGGGCTGAAACCCGCGAGGCTCTCAAGGAGGTTGACTGGCAGCCCTATTTTGAGCAGCGCGGCATCAGTGGCAGCGCTCGTTCAGGATTTGATGGTGATGAGCGGCCGGCTTGGGATTACAATCTGACCAAACCGACAACCCTGATTGACCATCTTCTCTGGCAGCTTCAACTTACTCCCGCGTTCAGCGAAGCTGACTTAGAGATCGGCGAAGCCATTATCTATAGTGTTGATGATGATGGCTATCTCGAAGCCGACCTCGACGAGCTGGGTGCCCGGCTTAGTTGTGATGCAGGGGTAGTTGAAGAAGTTTTGCTTCGGATTCAGCAGCTTGATCCGGTGGGCGTGGCGGCCCGCTCCCTTGAGGAGTGCCTGCTTTGTCAGATGGTTTATCTGGGGATTGACAGTGAGCTTAACCGCAAGATTGTCGAAGATCATTTAAGTCAGCTCAAAACTAAGAATTATCGTAAGATCGCCCGACAATTGCGGATCGATGAGGAGAAGGTGCTGGTCGCGGTTAAAGAAATTTTGACCCTTGATCCCAAACCCGGGGCCCGTTATCAGCTCGATTCGACCCAGGCGGTGGTGCCTGAAGTCTTTGTCTATAAAAGTGATGGACGATTTGTGGTTACCCTCAACGAAGACCGTTTGCCCCGACTTTCGGTTAACAGTTATTATCAGGAGATTGCCAATCAGCGTCGAGAACCCAACAATTTGACCAGAAACTATCTGACTGAGAAAATCCGGGCGGCGCAATGGTTGATTAAAAGCATTGAACAGCGGCAGAAAACAATATATAAGGTGATGGTCAGCATTGTTAAATTCCAGGATGATTTTTTTGTCCGGGGCACTCACTATCTCAAGCCTTTAGTGCTGCGTGACGTTGCCGATGACATCGAGATGCATGAATCAACCGTCAGTCGGGTGACCCAAGGTAAATATGTGCAGACTCCTCACGGCGTTTTCGAACTAAAGTACTTTTTTAACAGCAGTATTAATCAAGGCGGCGGCGATATCGCTTCCGCCAGCGTCAAACAGAAAATTGTCGAGTATATCAATCGGGAGAGTCCGATTGAGCCCTTAAGTGATGACGCCATCGTCAAACTATTAGCAAAAGAACATGATATCAGGATCGCACGGCGTACGGTTGCCAAATATCGTAATCAGCTCGGTATTCTGGCTTCCAGCCAGCGCAAAAAGATTTTATAACCACTAACTAAAGGGGGAAGCTATGCAGATAAACGTTGTCTTTCGTCACATGGATCAATCGGATGCGGTTAAAGATTATGCTGTGGAAAAAATTTCCAAGATCAAGAAATATCTGGATGGTCCGTTAGATGTCAACGTTGTTCTTTCCGTCGAAAAGATTCGCCAGATTGCTGAGGTGAAGTTTAATATCGGAGGCTTTATGGTCAAGGGCAAGGAGGAGGCCGGTGATATGTATGCCGCCATTGATCTCGTTGCCAGTAAAATCGGCCGTCAGGTAAAACGCTACAAGAGTCGTTTGCGGCAGAGAAAGGGTGCTCCAGGGATTGATGAAAGTCTGTTGACCAATATTGCAGTTGATATCTTGAGTGTTGACCACGATCAGGAGGAATCAACCCCCGAGATTATCAAGAAAAGTAACTTGCTGGTCAAACCGATGAGTCCCGATGAAGCGATTATGCAGCTTAATTTGATGGATAATAACTTCCATGTCTTCCGTGACGAATCAACCGATCGGATCAATGTCGTCTATCGTCGTGATGATGGTCATTATGGGTTAATTGAGCCTCAATAGAAAATTATGAAAATTACTGACTATCTCACTCCTGAACTGGTTATCGCTGAGCTTGAGGAGAGTGCTAAAGAAGAGGCCCTCAAGCGTTTGGCTGCTGGGGTGACCGAGGTCTTCCCGAAACTTTCGGAGGAGAAAATCCTTACCGTCCTGCGTGATCGGGAAGCCTTGGGCAGTACCGGAATCGGGGGTGGGATTGCCATTCCGCACGGCAAAATGGCCGAACTCGAAAAGATTATTGTGCTTTTTGCCCGGAGTCAGAGAGGGGTTGAGTTTGCCGCGGTTGACGGCCAGCCGGTGCACCTCTTTTTTCTTCTCCTGGCTCCGGAGAACTCCGCCGGTATCCATTTGAAAACCCTGGCCCGGATCTCCCGGATGCTGAAAAATCGGGACTTTTGTGATAAACTCCTGGAATCTGTCGATGGTCTGAGTCTCTTTGCCATGATAAAACTGGAAGATGAGCGCCCCTGATCGTGATGATGGCCTGAGGGTTACCGTCGCCGACCTGTTGGGGGGTGAGGCGCGGGGCCTGCGTCTGAGTCTGCTGACTCCGGAGGTTTCTCTAGACCGCAAAATCATCAATTACCGTATTCAGAAGCATGGTTTGATTTTTGCTGGTTTCACCCAATTCTTTGAGTCCGAGCGGATTCAGCTTATGGGGGCGGCCGAGGTGGCCTATCTTGAAGGCTTGAGTCTGCCGCGTCGGCTTGAGGTGATTGAGCAGCTTTGTGAGTTGCGGCCCATTTGTCTTATCTGCAGCCGGGCCTCTCTGCCGCCGGTGGAGCTCCTGCAAAAATGTCGGGAGTGCGAGATTCCGCTTCTCCAGAGTACGCTTTCGGTGGCCGCTTTTTTTGACGCGATCAATCGTTACTTTGAAAATTTTATTAACCCTGAAACCACCACTCACGGGGTTCTCCTCGATATTCACAGTACCGGGGTTCTGCTGGTTGGCAAAAGCGGGATTGGTAAAAGTGAGGTCGCCCTTGATCTTGTCCAGCGCGGGCATCGACTGATTGCTGACGATGTTGTAGTTATGCGTTTTCGGCCGCCGGGAACCATCGTTGGCGAGGCCAATGCCATCTTGAAATTTCATATGGAGATTCGGGGCTTAGGGATTATCAATATTGAGGATATCTTCGGCGTCACTGCGGTGCGCGAGAGCCAGCGGGTCGATCTTGTGGTTGAATTGGTGGCCTGGGAAGAGTACGACGGCAGTAAGCGTTTGAATCTGGATCAGGAAACTTTTCCGGTTCTCGGGGTCAATATTCCGAAGGCGACCATTCCGGTTAGTCCCGGACGTAATATGGTTACAATTGTCGAAGTCGCAGCCCATACTTTCCGGCTCCGGAAACAGGGCAAACAGACCGGGATGGCTCTGCTTGATGATCTGGCCAAGCGCTTAAAAGCCGATTAAAGAACGTAACTAATGGAGACTAAAGAGAATAAAGGCCAGACCTCGGTAATTATTGTTACCGGTCTCTCCGGGGCGGGGAAAGCCAGCGCCTTGAATGTGCTTGAAGATATCGGCTACTTTTGCATCGATAATCTTCCAGTTGCTTTTTTGCCGAAATTTCTTGAACTCTCCAGAAATTTTTCGCCGACCATCAAGGGCATTGCCCTGGTTATGGATCTGCGGGAAGAGCATTTTCTCAAGAGTTTTCCCGGGCTCTACCGTAAGATCAAAAAAGCGTCTATCGCCTTGGAACTTATCTTTCTTGAGGCGGATGATCAAACTCTGATTAAGCGCTACAGTGAGACTCGGCGCAAGCATCCGGTTGCGGTCAAGGGCTCGGTGGTTCAGGCGGTGGCCCGGGAGCGGGAGCTCCTCTTAGAGATCCGTTCTCTGGCCAGCTACCGGGTTGATACCAGCAATTTTACGATTCATCAGTTTAAGGAGTATATTCGTAAAATTGTCACCGCCGATGACCATGCGGTCGGTTTGAATATCTCACTGCTCTCATTTGGTTTTCGTAACGGTCTGCCTTTAGAGGCCGATATCGTTATGGATGTACGTTTTTTGCCAAACCCCTATTTTATTGAGGCGTTGCGGGATCAGAGCGGGCTTGATCAGGGGGTCAGGGAGTACGTTCTCGATCATTGTGTCAGTCGCTCTTTTACGGAACGTTTTCTGGCTTTGTTGAAAATGCTGATTCCCGAATACCTGAATGAAGGTAAGAGCTATTTGACCGTAGCCATCGGTTGTACCGGCGGTCGACACCGTTCGGTAGCGATTGTGAGTTTTCTGGGCCAAGCCCTAAAGGACGAAGGCTATGAACTTACCCTCGTTCACCGTGATCTAAAAAAGAGAGAGAAATGATTGTTGCTATAGTTGTAACCCACCATACCCTGGCCGAGCATCTAATCGCGACGGCCGAATTTATTGCTGGCCCAAATGAAAATCTGGTTGGAATTAGCATCTTGCAGAATGATGATGTCGAAGCGGTTCGTAAGCGTCTGGTTGAGATGATAAAAAAGTATCACAAAGATGGGAAAAAAGTTCTTATCCTGACTGATATGTTCGGCGGTACGCCCTCTAATATCTGTCTGGCGCTCTATGAACCCGATCAGGTTGAGATCGTCTCCGGCGTCAATTTGCCGATTCTTTTGAAACTTGCTGGCGGTCTTAAGGATGAAGTGCAGAGTTTAAAGGAGTTTGCGGCGGAAATTACCGAGTATGGTCGTAAAAATATCTTCACTGCCGCCGAATTTCTGGATCTATGACAACCGTACTTTACCGCGTTGATGACCGTCTGATTCATGGTCAGATTGTTGCCGCCTGGGTTCCCTATACCCGGGCGACCCGTATCGTTGTGGCTGATGACCAACTTCCCGGAAATGCTCTGCAATCTAAGATTCTGCGGATGGCCGCACCACCTAAATTGCGGGTTGAAATACTCTCCGTTCGTCGGGCTGTGACCTTTATGGAGCAGCAGCGTTCGGGTCCCGGGCTGTTAACAATTATGCTTTTTGTCGGTCTCGAAGCCGTGGTTCAGGCCCTTGAAGACGGGCTTTTTTTGACCGAATTGAATCTCGGCAATATTCATAATGCCCCCGGGAAATTACAGATTGCCGATTCGATCTCTTTGAACCGAAGAGAAATTGCCTGTTTACGGGTCTTGCAGAAGCAGGATCTTAAGATTACGATTCAGCCGGTGCCGACCGCCCCGGCGATTGATATTTTTACCCTCCTGAAACGTAAGGGATTGTAAATATCGTGTGGCTTGATTTTACCTCATTTATCTGGCTGACAGCCAAGGTTTCGTTGTTGGGGGCTTTTTGTGCGCTTGATCGAACGGCGGCTTTTCAGGTTATGCTCTCAAGGCCCCTGATCGCCGCCACCTTGGGCGGCATGCTGGCCGGCAATTTGGAGATCGGTTTATTGCTCGGGGTCTCTTTAGAGCTCTATTTTTTATGTGAAATTCCGGTCGGTACCAATATCCCGACTGATGACACCTTGCTGGCCCTGGCGGCGGGTGGGTCGGCGGCCGCCTTGAGCGGGCTGCCGGCAAATGCAATGCTGGATGATAAGTGCCTGGCCCTGATAGTTTTGTTGACGGTTCTTCCCTGGGCGGCCTTTACCCGTAAGCTGGATAGTTGGGTGAGAGTTAGAAATGCTCGGCTTATTGACGAGATGGAAACACGTTTATTAGCGTGTGAAAATGCTTCGGCAATAAATTTTCACCTTTACGGTATCCTTAATTTCTATGGTGCGGCAGCGGTTGCTCTGGGGATGATGATGGTCAGCTCACTGTTGTTGGTGCCGTTATTATTGTTCCTGTTGCCGGCTTGGGCTCAAGCCTGGACCGGCTCTCTACTGCTGCTCTTTCCGGTTGTCGGTATCGTTGGTCTGCTCTGCAACATGAATCAAAAACGTCAGTTGGCCGTTTTTGCCGGGGTTTCGATACTTTTGTTGGTTTTTTAAGTAAAGATTCGGCTTTCCCTTGTAAAGCCATTAAGTCACAAAGGCAACAGGCAACAGGCACAAAGTTTAAAGCCGAGACGGTAGTGTAAATATGGAAACAGTGAGACTTATTACCCATCTGCCTATATTTGTAAAAAACTCTGTGCCTTCTGCCTCTGTGCCTTTGTGCCTGGGGTTGTGGGCTAAGCCCGCATTAATTTATGAAATTGCGACTTGAACAGCATATTTTTCTGCGCAGTCTCTGTTGGCAGACCTCATGGAGCTTTGCCCGCATGCAGTGTTTGGGGTTGGCCTACGCCATCTATCCTTTGCTCGAAAAGCTCTACGGAAAAAACTCGGAGCAGCTGGCCCGGCGGATTCGCCGTTACCTGGTCTGTTTTAATACCAATCCCTATTTGGCTGCGGCCATTCTGGGATTTCTGGTCCACATGGAGAGTCAAGGCGAGGAGATGGGTGACCAGGGGTTGGCCTTAAGCGGCAGTCTGGCCGGACTCTATGGAGCGGTGGGTGATGCTTTTTTCTGGAATGGTCTCAAACCGATGGTCTGCTCTGTGGCCGTGATGATATTTTTTTTGAAACCCGGTATCTGGGCTCTGGTGTTTCTACTCGTCGCCTATAATATTGTTCATTTCGGGATGCGCTATACGGTCTATCTGCATGGTCTGCATCGCGGTATCGGGGTGATAGAGACAATTAACAGCTGGCATTTACCTTTGCTCAGGAATGTCATGGAGTTTGTGACCACAGCTTCTCTGGCGGTTACCGCGTTTTTATTGGTCGACTATTTTGCTTTACGGGGCCCGGCCGCTTCTGAGGTTCCTTTTTTTCTGGTTCTGGCCCTGATCGGCTGGCTGGGGTGGCAATGCAAAAATTCCGGTGGAGTTCAGCCGCGCTTACCGGAAGTTCTCCCGGCGGGAGGCTTGGTGGTCTTGCTTTGCTTGCTCTTTTTTTAAAGTGGGAATAAAAATGCTCAAAAATGAATTTACGATAGTTAATAAACTTGGTCTTCATGCTCGGGCGGCCGCGGTTCTGGTTCAGTTGGCTGGTACTTTTACTGCGGAAATTACGATTACTAAAGAGAAGCTTACAATCAATTGTAAAAGTATCATGGGGGTTTTAATGCTGGCCGCAGCCCAGAATAGTGTCATTGTCGTCGAAGTTGCCGGTGAGGACGAAGAAGCGGCCCTTGAGGCTCTGGGAAACCTGATTAAAGATGGTTTTGGTGAATTGGATGGTGGATGATTATGGCTGACAATAATATTCGTATGCCGAGTTGTGTTGTTAACGGGGTTGGGGCTTCACCGGGGATTGCCATCGGTCGCGCTTTTCTCCTTGATCGCGGAAAACTTAAACCTCGGGGTGAGAAGATCTCCAGTGATCAGGTAGCCTTTGAAAGCGAGCGTTTTCTTGAGGCGGTTACCGGGGCTCGGCAGGAACTCGAAGAGATCAAGGAGAGGACGTTAAAGGCCGGAGGCAGTGAGGTTGCCAGCCAGGAGCATAACTACATCTTCGATGTTCACCTGCTGATGATGAAAGACAAGATGTTGGTTGACGATACGCTGACTCTGATCAAAGAGAAGAAGATCAATGCGGAATGGGCTTTGAGTCTAAACAGCGAAAAAATAATAAATTTTTTCAAGCAGATGCAGGATGCTTATCTACGCGAAAGGCAAAGTGATGTGGCCCATGTCAGCGAGCGGATTCTACGCCATTTAGCCGGAAGTGACTATGATAGTATCGATAAAATCAGCCACGGGGTCATAATCGTCGCCCACGATCTTTCTCCGGCTGACACCCTGCAACTCAATCCGCAAAAGGTTAGTGCCTTTATCACCGATCTCGGCGGCCGCACTTCGCATACGGCAATTGTCGCCCGTTCTCTCGAGATCCCGGCTGTCGTCGGTACCGAGTATGCAACCGAAAAGATTAATGGTGGTGACCGTCTGGTGGTTGACGGGATTGAGGGGAAAATTATTGTCAATCCCGGTCGTGAGCAACTGGCGGCCTACCAGGAGAAGAAGAAGCAGTATAACTCCTTTCAGGCGCAATTGATTTTAAATCGCGACCTGCCGGCCGAGACCACCGACGGTTTTCGGGTTGCCCTGGCCGGCAATATTGAAACCCCGGAAGAGACGGAATCGATTATTTCGCATGGGGCTTCCAATATCGGTCTCTATCGAACCGAATTTCTCTTTCTTAACCGCCGAACCCTGCCCAGTGAAGAGGAGCATTTCTTAACCTATAAAAAAGTTACCGAGTCGTTGCCGCCCGGAAGTACGACCACGATTCGGACTTTTGACCTCGGAGCCGATAAGATTGCCGAGTCGGAACGTTTTCATGAGGATAGTGTCAATCCCGCTCTCGGACTGCGGGGGATTCGTCTCTGTCTCAACCATCAGGAGATCTTTATCACCCAGCTTAGAGGTATCCTTAAAGCCAGTCATTACGGTAAACTCAAGATCATGTTGCCGATGATCTCCGGCCTTAAGGAGTTGCGCCAGGCCTTGGAGATTATAGCGGCGACCAAAGCTGAACTTGAACGTGAAGGTGTTCCTTTTGACGCAGAGATTCCGGTAGGAATAATGATTGAAGTGCCCTCGGCGGCTATTATCTCCGACCAGCTTGCCCGGGAAGCTGATTTTTTTAGTATTGGTACTAATGATCTGATTCAATATACCTTGGCTCTTGATCGCAGTAATGAGCATGTCTCCTATCTCTATGAACCTCTGCATCCGGCCATTTTACGGCTTTTGGATCAGATTATTGACAATGCCCGCAAAGCTGAAATCCCGGTCAGTATTTGTGGTGAAATGGCGGGTGAGCCACTTTATACCCTGGTTCTTCTGGGTTTGGGCCTCGATAAACTCAGTATGAACGCCATTTCGATTCCTCATGTCAAGCAGATCATCCGGCAGAGTACTTTTGTCGAAGCCCAGGGAATGCTGGAAGAGTCCTTGAAAATGGAAACTGCGGCCGAGGTTGAAGCCTATGTTGCCAAAGAGATGAACAGACGTTTTCCCGAAACCTTTTTAATGAAAATTTAACCTACAAGTGGAGTTAAATATGTCGACTAAAGATTATCTTTTTTCATCGGAATCGGTGACCGAAGGGCATCCTGATAAGGTTGCCGACCAGATTTCGGATGCAATTTTGGACAGTATCATGAGTCAGGATCGTAAATGCCGGGTTGCCTGTGAAACCATGGTGACCACCGGTATGGCTGTGGTGGCTGGCGAGATTACGACCGATTGCTATGTTGATATCCCGGCGATTGTCCGGGAGACGATTAAAAACATCGGTTACAACGATTCAGCTATGGGTTTTGATTGGGAGACTTGTGCGGTTCTGACCAGTATCGACAAACAGTCACCCGATATTTCCCAAGGTGTAACCGCCGGTGAAGGTCTCTATAAGGAACAAGGAGCTGGTGACCAGGGACTGATGTTCGGTTATGCCAGTAACGATACCAAAGAGCTGATGCCGATGCCGATCACCTTTGCTCATTACCTGACGCGGCAGTTATCGCGGGTACGCAAGGACAATACGCTTGACTTCCTGCGACCGGATGGCAAGTCTCAAGTTACGATTCAGTATGAAAACTTTTCGCCGAAACGGATTGATACAGTAGTTATTTCGAGTCAGCACAGCCCTGATGTTAAGTATGATCACTTGCGCGAGGCGATTATTGAAGAGGTCATTAAAAAGGTGCTGCCGGCCGAGATGATTGATGATAAAACCAAATTTCTGGTTAATCCGACCGGGCGCTTTGTCGTCGGTGGGCCGATGGGTGACTGTGGTCTGACCGGACGGAAAATCATTGTCGATACTTATGGTGGTAAAGGTGGTCATGGAGGCGGTTGTTTCTCCGGCAAAGACCCGAGCAAAGTCGATCGCAGCGCTTCCTATATGGCTCGCTATGTGGCCAAAAATCTGGTGGCTGCCGGGCTTGCCGCTAAATGTGAAGTTCAGCTTGCTTACGCTATTGGTGTAGCCGAGCCGCTTAGTGTTATGGTCAACGCTTTCGGCACCGGTAAACTTCCTTCGGAACGTTTGGCTGAATTGGTGCGTAAACATTTTCAGCTGCGTCCGGTCGGTATCATTGAAAGTCTCGACCTCTTGCGTCCGATCTACCAGCAGACTGCGGCCTATGGCCATTTCGGCCGGACTGAACCCGGTTTCACCTGGGAAGAGACGGATCTGGTGGAAATATTGAAGGATGCTGCCGGAGTTTGAGTGACCAAGAGCCATTGTCAAGATTTGACCCCATTAAAGTGGGCGAAGCGATGTTCGTCGTTATCCGCTGTTACTTAATTCCTTGAATTGCGACGTACCATATGTTAATAAACCCGCACCAAACAACGGAGAGATGGCCGAGAGGTCGAAGGCGGTAGACTCGAAATCTATTGTGGGCTTTGCGCTCACCCGGGGTTCGAATCCCCGTCTCTCCGCCAGAATAAAATAAAAAACCCCTTGAAGAGGAATAAAATCCACCTCTTCAAGGGGTTTTTTATTTTTCTGGAGAGTGCCGAAAGTTACCTTGACTGGTGACAATTTACCGCAGAAAAGTGTGGTTAGTTTCTTGTCAATGAACTCTTATGAGGTGTTGATAAGATGGCATATAAGTTGCTGACAAGCTTGGATTCGATAAAATTAAAGCGGGCAGCGTCGAACTTTGCTGTCGCTCACTTTGACGGGGTCGCAGCTTGATAAATGGCGGGTTAGTGTTGTAGTTTACGCGATCACCCCGGACACCATTTATAAAGCAACAACCCCACCCGAGACAGGACGAACAGAGGTTCTGGTCTTTTCCCAACCCTTCGGGATGCGGGGACAGACCTCCAGGCAGGGCTTCAGCCCGAGCCGGGCTGAGCTCTGTCCCCACGCGAAGCAGGGCGAAGCAAAGCTTAACGTTATTCGCTGTAACTTAACAAAGATGGCGTCGTAAAAATTTCGATCTACTGCGATGTTGTGGTTTTTCAGGCACTCGACAAGCTACATGTATAGTCTCGCGCCTGAAAAAACCACACATCTTGTATATCGAAATTTTTACTTAGCCATCCCGTGACTTTTTACGAGGGCATCAATTATTAGTCACCATTTTAAAGGGGTTTTATTATGCCATCTCTCCAGGTTCGTGAATTACCAGAAAATATTTACCGTTTACTACAGGAGAAGGCCACAAAAGATCATCGCAGCCTGG
>DAOVTG010000233.1 GCA_030633185.1 Deltaproteobacteria bacterium | reverse complement strand
TTATCACGCCCCCGAAAATGACTGCTCCCGGCATGCCAAGCTCGATTTTCATCGGCCACAAAGCGGATAACCCGACCCTGACGTTCGATAAAATAGTGCGACGAAACCTTAAGTCCGACAATTTCGGTAAAATATGGATCGGCAGCCGGATCAAGGGAGTTGGTAAAAAAATCAACCACCCGTCCTGTGCCGAATTTACCCGGCGGCAGACTGATCGCATGAATAACTACCAAATCAATCAGCGTACCGAGAGGACGACTGTCATAATTGGGACTCGGGATATCGATGATGGAAAAATTTGTCATCAGGAAAATACTTTTTCGTGTCCCGCCGGACAAAGATTGACAAGCGGACAAATTTCACATCCGGGACGCCGCGCCGGACAAAGATTGCGCCCATGATAGATCAACAGAAGTGAAAAAAGATTCCAGGCATTTTCCGGCACGACCTTCATTAACTGCTGCTCAATTTTGACGGGATATTCACTTTTAGTCAAACTCAACAGACGACTCAAACGCTTGACATGGGTATCAACCACGACCCCCTGCAAACCATAGATCTCTCCTAAGATAACATTGGCGGTCTTTCGACCAATCCCGGGGAGTTTTACCAGTTCAGACAATGAGGATGGAATTCGACAGGCGTGCCGGGTCAGCAGCAACTGACAACAGAGTTGAATATTTTTTGCTTTGTTACGAAAAAAACCGGTACTCCTGATCGCCTCTTCGAGCTCGGATCGTGATGCTTGAGCAAAAGCCCTGGTGTCGGGATAGAGAGCGAAAAGAGCGGGAGTAACCTGATTAACCCGAATATCGGTACACTGGGCCGACAAAATAACGGCAACCAAAAGTTCCAGAGGGTTACTATAGATAAGCCCACAGGTTGCCAAAGGGTAGAGACGCGCCAAATGCAAGATTACATCGTTCACCCGCTGGCGGCGTTCTTTCAGAGTTTCACTTTTTGATTTCAGCATAATCCATTAGTGGACAGTGCGCTCGACAAGGACATGGATCACCCATTTGTTAACGACTGCGTTACAGAACCAACATTGAAAGTGATTCCGGCTCCTGATTCGACAGATACTACCTGTTTCGCTCTGAAAGTTATCAAAATCAAACATTTCTGTAACTATTCAGCCAACCCGCGAAATCTGGGGACACAATCCCAGGCAAGGTCAAGCGGAAAACGGGGATTTCTCGTATCACCAGGAGGCTGTCCGAGAATAGAAATTTTTACTACCGACTGTCGAGGATATTGGTAACTCCGTGACAGCGGCAGGCCGTGCTGAAGAGCAGAGGTTCAGGACAGCGGTTATTGATAAAGGAGATTATCCGTTGTAGACGCCGTAAAGGAAAACCGCCGAGACCGGAACCTATCTGGGTGCTTGGCAGAATAAGAGATGGAAGTTTTTTCCCTTGCCCCCCCTGATAAGACTCTAAACAAGCAAGAAGGTGGAGAAGTGAAGGGTCTCTTTTTTTTCCGGTATGGAAACAGTGGGTTCGCGGTTGGGGGCAATCGGAGGGGCAGAGAAACTCGGCCAGACTGCTGTAGATCTCGTTCTGCTCTCCGGTGAAAAGATTGGGCAGTAGAGGCAAGCTGATCCAAGGCAGCGAGCCCCGTTTGCTCACCCGGCGCAAAACTGCAAAAGCAAGATGGAACGGCACGGTCGGAATAATCCAGTCATTTTGCAAAGCTTCCGGATCATCTAAAAGGATAACCAGATAATCAACCGCATCCAGGCGGCTGGTCGAAAAGGGTGTGTTGGTGGGTGATAAGAATTTTTGCCCGGCAAGCAAATTTTCTCTGTCTGAATCGACGAGAATCAGGGTTTGCGGGCCTCTTCTTTGCGCATAAAATTCCAGCGCCCGATAACCAAATTTCCCACAACCAATAATGTGTACACGCTGCATTAGCGATCCCGCTTTACAATATAATCAGCCAGAGCCTTCAGGCCCAACCCTTTTTCTCCCAAAGGTTCAAGCAGAAGAACCGCCTGATGATGCAAATCAGCGAGTCTCAAACGAGCTTCTTCAAGACCAAAAAGAGAGATGAAGGTCAACTTTCCCAACTCCCGATCAGAACCGATATTCTTGCCTAAATTCTCCTCTTCACCGACTTCATCAAGGATATCATCAGCCACCTGAAAGGAGAGACCGATGAGAGAACCAAATTCAGTCAGACGAGCCCGCAAAAAGGGATCACCCCCAGCCAAGTCAACACCGGCCAACAGAGAAGCGGTAATCATGGCCCCGGTTTTGCGGCGGTGCAGGGTTTCAAGAAGTTCACTCTCTCGATCAATATTTCCCTGATCGGTTTTCCCCTGACTCAAAATATCGATGGCCTGCCCTCCGACCATACCATCGCACCCGGCCGCCCGAGCCAGACCGGAAACCAATTTGACAACAATCTCAGAACCGGCATCTACCTCCTCTGCAAGTAAACGAAAAGCCTCGGTCAGAAGAGCGTCACCGGCTAAAATCGCCATTGCTTCACCATAAACCCGGTGATTGGTCGGTAGCCCCCGGCGCAAATCATCGTCATCCATGGCTGGCAGGTCGTCATGGATCAGAGAGTAGGTATGAACCAGTTCAAATGCCGCCGCCACCGGTAAAGCCCGCTGCCAATCCTCGGCCAGGAGACGATAGGCCATAATCGTCAGAACCGGCCGCAAACGTTTACCACCGGCATCGACACTATAGTGCATAGCTTCATTCAAAGGTGCCGCCAGTCGAGCCCCAACCTGATCGGCAAATTGCAAACCCTTCAGATAGGCATCTATTTTTGGGACATACTCATTCAAAAAAGCTGCCAAGTACCCCTTCACTCTTTAAACTCCTCAAGCCGGCCGCCCTCTTTTTCGTCCGCCACCAGGATCTGTACCTTCTCTTCGACCTCACTTAAACGAAGATGGCAAAAACGCATCAATTTGACTCCCTGTTCAAAAAGCTTCAAAGACTCTTCCAATGACACCTCTTCACCCTCCAACCTGCCGACGACATCTTCAAGTCTCTTCATCGAATCTTCAAAACTTACTTTTGCCATTTTTCAACCTCCCACGGCAGTTCGAGCAGATGTTTACTGTCTGTAACAAAACGCAGCGGATCGACGAAAACCCCGGCGACTTTGACCCCCCAGTGCAGATGAGGACCGGTTACCCGACCGCTACTTCCAACTGTCCCGATAATCTGACCGGGATGCACTATATCCCCTGGACAACATGATATTTTATCAAGATGCATATAGAGTGTGAAAATATCGAGACCATGATCGATAATCACCAGATTACCACTGTAATAAAGTTCTTCCGCCAGGGCAACCCGCCCTTTTGCCGCCGCAACTATCGGAACCCCAACGGCGGCGCGAAAATCAATTCCTCCATGCGGGGCTCTAGGTTTACCGTTAAACAACCGCCGCAGGCCAAAGGGTGAAGTAATCTTTGAGGCAAGTGGCGGCCTGACCTCTTCATCCAAAAGAAGAGCCGTCCCTGAAGATGCATATATACGCCGCAGGTTTTGCCGATCCCGATTAATCTTTTTTAAATTCTCCGGCAGCATCGGAGTTGCCATCTCTTTCGGCACCGTCAACCGCTGTTCACCATAATCATGGGCGAACACAGTAATGGGTAAAACTAAGCCCGCACCATCTTTAAACTTTATCGATAATTTATAACTACCGGGTCTGGTTCCCAAAGGAACTGCGGCTACCCCTTGCCAACCATCACCAAGCTTTCGCAAAGAGAATTCCCGCTCGATAAAATTCATCTTCAAAGGATTTTGATCAAGAGTTTCAGATTTAACCCTCAGAGAACGCAAAGCGACCACCAGGGCTTGCCCGGGCCGAAGATTCTCCGGGGCATAAAAAATCTCATAATTTAACTGACTAACCGATACAAATCCCTCTTTCTCAGCCTTTGCTGAAGTTTGACAAAAAAGACTAACAAAAAAAAACAGTCCAAGAAAAAGAGATAGAGATAATTTTTTGTTCATTATTGTACTCGCAATATTTATTTGCGTTAAATATTCAGATTCTGATGGCGTCGTAAAAAGTCCGATCTACTGCGCTGTTGTGGTTTTTCAGGCACTCGACATACTACATGTATGGTCTCGCGCCTGAAAAACCACAACATCTTGTATATCGAAATTTTTACTTAGCCATCCCGTGACTTTT
>DAOVTG010000286.1 GCA_030633185.1 Deltaproteobacteria bacterium | reverse complement strand
TGCCAGATCTTCGATCTCGGCGGCCGAGAAGGTGGGGATCGTCTCCGGCAAGAGCAGGCCGCCATCACTGGCCAGCCCCATCATTACCGCCTGATTAAATGATATGGGATCAATCCCGCCTCGGGTACTGATATATTTCATGGTCACCTACCGAGCCGAGAATTCATGAACCGCGTCAATCATCGCCTTGGCATGATCGATCGGGGTGGTCGGCAAAATGCCGTGACCGAGATTGAAAATGTGGCCATTGCGGTTTTCGGCTTGGTCAAGAATTCTTTTTACCCGCTTTCTAATCTCTGGGATCGGTGCAAATAGACCAATCGGTTCAAAATTACCCTGGACACCGTGATTCGGCCCGATAATCTCCCACGCCTTTTTGAGATCCTGACGCCAATCAAGACCGATAATATCGCCACCGGCGGCCACAACTTGCGGTAGAAGAGTCGAGGCCTGATTGGCAAAATGGATCTTGGGGACATCATAAGCATCAAGAGCGTCAAAGATTTTGCGGTTGTAAGGAAAGACATATTCCTGGTAGTCAAGCGGTCCGAGACAACCGACCCAGCTGTCAAAAAGCTGCACGATCTGGGCCCCGGCCTCGATCTGGGCTTTAAGATAGGAGATGACGGTTTCACTGATCATCTCCATCAACTGATGGTAGACTTCGGGATTGGCGTACATCAGGGTTTTAACATGCTGGTACTGTTTTGAGCCACCACCCTCAACCAGATAGCTGGCCAATGTAAAGGGGGCCCCGGAAAAGCCGATCAGAGGAACTTTGCCCTCAAGTTCACGGCGCAGAATGCGAATGGCATCCATAACAAAAGGCACCGCTTCTTCGGCCTCTATTACATGAAGTGTTTCAAGATCTGCGGCTGAACGAATCGGCCTCTCCACCACCGGACCCCGCCCTTCATAAAATTCTATAGCCGAACCCATCGCTTCGAGTGGAACTAAAATATCAGAGAAAAGGATGGCGGCGTCAAGCTCCATGCGCCGTAAAGGCTGTAACGTAACCTCAACCGCCAGTTCCGGGGTTTTACACATCTCCCAGAAAGAGTGTTTCTTTCTTAGAGCCCGATACTCGGGCAGATAGCGACCCGCTTGACGCATCATCCAGACCGGAGTGCAATCCACATCTTGGCGTCGGCAGGCCCGTAAAAAGCGATAATCATTTTTCATCTTGTTATAACTCCTGTAAAAGCTTATATAAAATTTTGGTAAATATTCAGACTACCCTTGATACGGTTCTTGATCCGATTGCCGCACAACTAACATAGTTGACCATACCATTCAAGAAAATTGTCACTTTTATAACATTACCGGAGGTAGAAATTGTTGAACTCTTCTGTTGATTTAACCCCTCAATTTTGGCGTGATTATGTTCTCTCACGCAAACGTTCCCTGGCCCGTAAGAAAGTCGCCACCGGCAAAAAGTGGGATCAGATGGCCAAGCATTATCATACTTTTGAAGAGGATGAGGCCTTCGTTGCCGAACAACAATGGATTAAAGATGGTCTGATGCGACGTAAAATGCTGGGGCCGGATTTAGATATCATAGATATGGCATGCGGTCCCGGAACCCACTGTTTTGATTTTGCCGAAATTTGCCGACAGGTAACCGCGGTCGATGTTTCGAGTAAGATGATTGAGCAGGTAAGGTTGCGACAGACGGAGAAATCGGTCGACAATCTAACCATAGAGTGTCAGGACTTTTATGATTTTCAGGCACCTCGTCAATATGATACGGTTTTTGTCTCGATGAGTCCAATTTTAAATGAGCTCGACAGCGTCGATCGCCTCTTGGCAATGAGCCGTCGTTATATAGCCTTGATCTACTGGGCAGGGATTCGGGATAACCCCCTTTTTCAGCGCTGTTACCAATTAATTTACGAAGAAAATTATCAATGGGATGCGATGGATTTAACGACTATTTTCAACTACCTTAACGCCCTTGGCTACTCTCCTGAAATCACCTATCTGCATCCGGTGTGGAAACGTCATGATACCCTGACAAGTACGGTTGAACATATGATCTGGCATCTTGAATTTTACCGCCCCTTAACTGATATCGAAAAAAACAGGGTTACTGATTTGGTTGCGCTCGAAGCTGATGCCAAGGGCATGGTGACCTATTATACCAAGGTTCGTAAGGGAGCCCTCTTTCTCGATCTGGAAGCCGGCCGTTTGTAGTGTTTTTTCGATGCGGGGACATGAAATTAAACTCACAAACTGTATTGACTTTATCTTCTTTCGGCTGTATAGTAGGACAAAATTCATCGTCTTTAAGATTTTAAATTCTAGGAGGCTGCAAATGACAGGTCTAATAAGTGATACGACAAAAGCTGTAAAAATTATTGATGG
>DAOVTG010000103.1 GCA_030633185.1 Deltaproteobacteria bacterium | reverse complement strand
GGCTGGATACAGTGGCATAGAGTTTAACAAGATCACAATTAATATGATCAATTCAAGAAATTAAGTAACTATTCAGATGCCGTTTGCAAACTGTCGGGATTGGGGTCATTGCTGGCATAAGGTGCGTCAGCACCCCAGCTTTGACCCCGTTTATGAGGGCGAAGCAATGTTCGCCGCCATTTATTATGGCTTTATGGTGGGTACCTGAATAGTTACAAAATGATTTTAAGGTTAATAATCTTGTGAGACAAAAAAGCCCGGTGATGATTTCCGGGCTTTTTTGTGTTCAGGTGATGAAAACTATGGTGACACTAGATTAGGGTGTTTGATGATGGTGTCGAAAAAAGTGGCATAAAACCGAGCTTTCAAGGCTCGGTTTTTTTGTCTGTGGCATTTAAAATTCCGCTTGGGAATAAATAAAGCTTGAATTTTTCTACCCCTTTTGTTAACAGGGTCTCCTTTCATCTCCGGCGATTAAATTATTAATTGTTGGATCTTAAGTTAGAATGGTTCTTTCGACTTTTGAGTCCGAGAGTGGAATATTGAAGATGAGTAAAAAAGATAAGGTTTATACAGTCAAGGTGCGCCGTGATTTTTGTAAGGGTTGCGGTTTATGTATAGAGTTTTGTAAAAAAGAGGTCTTAGGGGCTTCCGCAAAACTCAATCGTATGGGTTATAATCCGGCCGAGCCGGTCAAGCCGGAGGCTTGTGTCGGTTGCATGGTATGTACTCAAGTGTGCCCTGATCTGGCGATAGAGGTGTATAGTGGATAAAGTTTTTACGAGCGGCAACCATTGTATCGCCGAAGCGGCGATTCGGGCGGGTTGTAGATGTTATTTTGGTTATCCGATTACTCCCCAGAATGAATTGGGCGAGTATATGGCGGCTAATATGCGCAAGGTTGGTGGTGTCTTTCTCCAATCGGAAAGTGAGACGGCAGCCATCAATATGGTGATTGGTGCAGCCTCTGTCGGTACCCGGGTGCTGACTTCATCTTCGAGTCCCGGGGTTAGTCTTAAACAGGAAGGTCTCTCTTTTCTGTCCGGTTTTGAGTTTCCGGCGGTGGTTGTCAACATGATGCGCGGCGGCCCCGGTCTTGGTAATATAGCTCCGGCCCAGGGTGACTATTTTCAAGCGACTCGAGGTGGCGGTCATGGGGATTACCGGACTCCGGTTCTGGCTCCGGCATCGGTTCAGGAGCTTGCCGATTTGACGGTCAAGGCCTTCGATTTGGCGGACAAGTATCGAACCCCGATTCTATTACTTGGTGACGGCATGATGGGTCAGATGAAAGAGCCGGTTGTTTTTCCCGAACCAATTACCGGTCTACCCGAGAAACCCTGGGCTTTGAAAGGGCGCGGCGATGGTGCGAGCCGTTACCATGCATCCTTGATTCTTGATAGTCTGGAGATGGAGCGGCATAACTGGAAATTGGTGCGTAAATATAGAGAGATGGCGGAGAAAGAGACGCTTTATGAGCTCTATATGATGGAAGATGCCGATTTCGTTGTCGTCGCTTATGGTACGACTGCCAGGATTGCCAAGGGGGCCATTAAACGGGCTCGAAAAGATGGGCTTAAAGTCGGCATGGTTCGACCTATTACCCTTTTTCCTTTTCCGGATAAAATTTTACAGAAGGTTGCTCGTCAGGTTAAACATTTCCTGGTTTTCGAGATGAGTACCGGTCAGATGGTTGAAGATGTGAAGATGGCCCTCGATGGCTTACAGACCGAACTCTCTTTTCATGGTCGTCCCGGAGGAGTTATTCCGACACCGATAGAGTTTTCCCGGGTTATCCATCGCTATTATCGACGAATGCAAAAATAAAGGTATTGTGTATGGAACTTGTTAATAAATGGCCGAAATATTATAAGCAGGATGTGGTCACCCACTACTGTCCAGGATGCGGGCATGGTATTGTTCATCGTATCGTTGCTGAACTGCTAGAAGAGATGGATCTTGGTAAACAGGCATATCTTGTTTGCCCGGCTGGTTGCGCGGTTCTGGCCTACCGTTATTTTGACTTTGATGTTATTGAGTCGGCTCATGGCCGGGGTACGGCAATTGCGACCGGAGCCAAACGGGCCAATCCTAAACTTTTTGTGATCAGTTACCAGGGTGATGGTGATCTTTCGGCGATTGGTACGGCGGAGACTATCCATTCGGCCAATCGCGGTGAGAATATCTGCGTGGTTTTTATCAATAATGCCGTCTACGGTATGACCGGCGGACAGATGGCACCAACTTCACTTATCGGTCAGAGTACCACGACTTCACCGGCCGGGCGGAATCCTGATGTTGACGGTTATCCCCTGCATATTACTGATGTAGTTGCGGAGTTCCCCGGGGTTACTTACGCAGAGCGCGTTTCAGTTGCCACTCCGGCCGGTATCCGGAAGACTAAAAAAGCGATTCGTAACGCTTTTCAGACCCAGGTGGATGGCTTGGGATATTCGATTGTTGAAGTCCTTTCAGCCTGTCCGACTAACTGGAAGATGGATCCGGTAACCTCTTGTAAATGGATTGAAGAGGAGATGGTAAAAGAGTACAAACCCGGATTGCTGACCGATAAGCGTGAAGAGAGAAGGAAGGAAAAGGGATGATTGTAAAGACGCTTTGCGCCGGTTCCGGCGGTCAGGGGGTTATGACCCTCGCTAATGTTATGGGTAATGCCGCTATGTTTCAGGGTTTTCATGCTACCTATCTGCCGGCCTATGGTGCCGCCATGCGGGGGGGGACGGCAAACTGTACGCTTACGATTTCCGATGAAGAGATCGCTTCACCGGTAGCTTCAGCTCCCGATATTGTGGTGGCTCTCAATCAGCCGTCGGCTGTGGCTTTTATCAATCGTTTGGCACCCGGAGGCAAATTACTCTATAACTCTTCGATTGTGGAGGAGGTTCCTTTACGCAATGATATTGAAGTTTTTGCGATTCCGGCCAATGACATAGCCTTGGAACTGGGCAATGACCGGTCGGCCAACATGGTGATGCTGGGCGCTTTTGCCAAATTGGCCGGGGTGCCGAGTCTGGACGCTATCTTTGAGAGCCTGGAATATCTTATGGGAAAGAAAAAATCACTTGTCGAAATAAGCCGTAAGGCAGTAGCTAAAGGCACAGAGTATACTTTTTAGTTATTTTTTGGAGTTTTTTTATGTCTATTACGCAACTATCGATTGCAATTGATAATACACCTGGCCGGCTTAATCAGATCTGTGAAATTTTAGAACGAGAGCAGATTAACATTAAAGGTTTCATGGCTTGTTCCGAGCTTGATCCTGATCGTTTCAAGGTCATCGTTGACACTCCGGAACAGGCCTATAATGTGTTGATGGCTAATGGATTTGCCGTGCATACTAAAGAGGTGATTGCGGTCGGAACCCCGGATCATCCAGGCGGGCTTAACGTGGTTTTGCGGGCTTTAAATGAGGCTCAGGTTAATGTCGAAACCCTTTACCCTTTTATTACTTTAAAAGGTGATGATGCAATTCTGATTATTGAAGTTGACGATATTCAGAAAGCCAAAGAGATCTTGCGCAGTCAGTGGATCAAAACCTTTGGTGCCGAAATCTACCAATATTGATAGCGTCGCAAAAAGTTCCGATATCCTGCGTTGTTGTGGTTTCCCTGTCACTCGACATACTATATGTATGGTCTCGCGCCTGGAAAACCGCAACAACTTGTCTATCGAAATTTTTACTTAGCCATCCCGTGATTTTACGGGTATATCAATATTGATATAGGCGCTTGTTTCAGGAGAAAAAAGTGAGTAAAAAACTCAATATTGAATATGCCGAGAGAATAAAACAGTTACCGCCTTATCTTTTTGCCGCCATTGATGCGAAAAAAGCCGAGGTTCAAGCCCGGGGAGTTGATGTTATCGATCTTGGTGTTGGCGATCCGGATATGCCGACTCCGGCTCATATTGTGCAATCCCTTAAACTGGCAGCGGCCAAAAGCGAGAACCATCAATACCCATCATATGTTGGTATGCTTTCGTATCGAGAGGCCGTGGTGGACTGGTTTGAGCGTCGTTTCGGGGTAACTTTTGATCCGGTTACCGAGGTCGTTTCGTTGATTGGTTCAAAAGAGGGAATTGCTCACATGCCGCTGGCCTTCGTTGATCCCGGAGACTATGTTTTGGTTCCCGATCCCGGTTATCCGGTTTATGCCGTTGCCACGAGCTTTGCTGGCGGGGTACCGTACATGATGCCGCTTAAGGAGAAGAACGGTTTTTTGCCCGATCTTGACGCGATCCCGGAAGCGGTCGCTGGAAAATCGAAATTGATGTTTATAAATTATCCCAATAATCCCACCGGAGCGGTGGCTGATTATGATTTCTATCTCAAGGTCGTCGAATTTGCGTCTCGTTACAATATTATTGTTTGTCACGATGCCGCCTACACGGAGATGGCTTATGATGGTTATAAACCTTTAAGTTTTCTCGAAATTCCCGGGGCCAAAGAGGTTGGTGTCGAATTCCATTCGCTTTCCAAAACCTACAATATGACCGGCTGGCGCATTGGTTTTGCGATCGGTAATCGGGAAATTGTTGCAGGTTTAGGCAAAGTCAAGACCAATATCGATTCCGGAGCCTTTCAGGCGATTCAAGAGGCGGCGATTACGGCTTTGTCTGCCGATCAGCAATGTGTCAAAGAGATGAGTGACATCTATCGCAAGCGTCGCGATCTGATGGTCTCTTTTCTAAATCAGGCCGGTTTTACTCTGGCCTCTCCCAAGGCGACCTTCTATCTCTGGATCAATAATCCTGAGGGTATGAGCTCGGCCGAGATCTCCTCGATGTTTCTCGAAAAAGCCGGGGTCGTGGTGACCCCCGGGAACGGTTTCGGGGACGCCGGTGAAGGCTATTTTCGAATCTCCCTGACGGTTCCTGAAGAGCGTCTCAATGAGGCTGGTGAACGAATTGTTAGAGTTTTAGGGATCTAGGTAGTGGTGGCAATTATACGATTTCGAAGAGAAGCTGTTGCCAGCCGTTGGTTTGGATTGGTTCTGATGCTTCTCTTAAGTCTCACGTTTTTCAAGGTTCCTACGGCTCAAGCCGCTACTTTAGAGAGTGCTTTTGCGTTGCTTTTTGAAAAACTCAATGCCAATTTAGCCGCAAACGGTGAGGTGGTGGCTCTTCTGCCGGGGGAAAATGAGGTGATCATTGAGTTCTCCGGGGACTTGGTACCAGCTTATGGAGCCGAATTGTTGGTTTTCGGAGACTCGCTTGAAGCTTTGCAGGAGAATTTAGAGAGTGGCGTTGAGAGCCGCGCCAAGGTCTATCGGGGCTCCGTAACCGTTAGTGAGGCGTCTGGACATCTTAATCGAGCTCTGGTGGATGAAGGGCATGGTCAGTTCACGGAAGGGGATCGAGTCTTTTTGCCGTCCCCGGTGCTTTTGTATGTTACTCCGGTAAAGAACATGACCCCCAATCCATATTTCACCAGTCAGGCGACCCGTTCTATTGCCCGGTTACTTAGTACTTTTACCGGTTTGCAGGTTTTCAGTCTGCCGGCGTCTAATCAAAAAACCGTAGCCTCATTACAGCAAAAATGCCGCAATGAGGGGCGTTACGGCTTGGTTTTGCAACCTTATGTGGTCTCCCAGAATGGCCGCAGTAAAGCCCAACTCAGAATAACTTCGCTTTTCAGCGGGCAATCTCTCAGGGTTTTGGAGGAAGAGTTCAGGGCTTTTGTCGCACCCTCGCAAAATTTTCGTGGATTTCGAAAAAACATGACCCCGCCTGGCCGGAATTAAATAAGTGCCTAATATTTGATGCCCTCGTAAAAAGTAACGGGATGGCTAAGTAAAGATTTCGATATACAAGATGTTGTGGTTTTTCAGGCGCGAGACCATACATGTAGTATGTCGAGTGTCTGGAAAACCACAACAACGCAGGATATCGGAACTTTTTACTTAGCCATCAATATTTTATTTATCTTATTTGACAAGAGCTCCACTGTAAAGGGCTTCTGAATGAAACCACTACATCCCTGATCCATGATTTTAGCGGCTTGGCCCTCAACGCTGTAGCCGCTGGCGAGCAGAACCTTGACCTTCGGGTTGAGTTCTTTAAGTTTGCTGAAAACTTCAGCACCGTTCATTTCCGGCATGATCATGTCGAGTATGACAAGATCGATCTCATTTCCCTTCTCCCGGTAAATTTCCAGGGCTTGGCGGCCGTTACAGATATCGATAACCTGGTATCCAAGCTCGCTGAGAATCTCCCGGTTTACCTCCCTGACAATTGCTTCATCATCAACCAGAAGAATGGTTTTATTACCGGTTACTACCTTCAGGTTGTTCTTTTCCGTCTTTTTAGCGACTTTATCGACTGCTGGCAGGAAGATGTTGAAGGTTGAACCGCTTCCCATTTCACTGTAGGCTGTAATTGTACCGCCGTGATTTCTGATGATCCCGTAAACTGAAGAGAGGCCCAGACCGCTGCTCTGGTCTCGTTGTTTGGTCGAGAAGAAGGGTTCAAAAATACGTTTTAAGGTCTCTTTATTCATGCCGCAGCCATTGTCGGAGATTGATATCCTTATGTAATTGCCAGGTACCAGTTCCAGGTGATGTAGGTGGCCAACCTCAAAGTTGCTGGTTTCGATGGTCAGTCTGGTACTCTTACGGTTGCTTTGCAGGGCTTGCCAGGCGTTGACATAGAGGTTTAAGAGGACTTGGTCGATTTGTCCGTGATCAGCCTCAACCCGTTTAAGGTCATGGGCCGGATTGGTATTGATGGTGAGATCCTTATGAGTCCGGGCAAAGAGCTCTAGGCTGTCGCTGACAACCTGGTTGAGGTCGAGGATTTCAACCTGATATTTACCGCCTCTGGCAAAGCCCAAAAGCTGTTTAGTCAGGTTGGCGCCGCGGGCGATAATCTTTTCAATCCGGGAGAATTTTTTCTCTAAAAACGGTTCAAGGTCGGTTTTTAGCTGGATAATCGAGATATGTCCCTGGATAGCGGTCAGCAGGTTGTTGAAATCATGGGCAATGCCGCCGGCCAGCGTCCCTACGGCCTCCATTTTCTGGGCCTGTTGGAGCTGGTTCTCCAATTTCTTCTGGAGTGTGGTGTCTATTAGTGTGATGACGCTGCCTTGCAGGTTGCCGTCGACATCACGATACATAGCACCGCTGATACTGACTGTAATCTTGTCTCCCTTTTTAGTGAGGCGCAGGCTTTCAATGTTGCTGAAACTTTCGCCCTGTTTAGCCCTGTTGATCATCTCCAGGGTTTCCGGCCAGTTCTCTTCGGGAACGAAGTCCATTTTCCGGTCTTTAATTTCTTCCATAGTCCAGCCGAAAGTCTTGATAAAGGCTGGATTGGCATAGTCGACCTCACCTTGCATATTGTAGATGACAATCGGATTGGGGTTGACCTTGAGAACGGCCAGGTACTTATAATCTTCAGCCTCGGCTAATTTGCGTAAGTTCTCTCTTTCAGTAATATCACGACAGATGCCAGCAACCCCGGTTATTCTATCCTGGCAATCGCGCAAAGGGGTGCGCACCGAGTCATAGAGATGCGGGTTTCCATCAGAGTGCTGCAACCACATATCTGCCTGGTGTGGCTTACCACTTTCGATGACAATTCGGTCGAGTTCTTGATAGTTGTCGGCCTCCTCTTTATCCAGAACATCGTGTAGCTTATGGCCGATGATTTTAGAAATAGGCCTTCCAGTGTAATTCGCATAGGCCTGGTTGCAAGCCTGGTAGGTACCGTCAAGGTCACGGTAAAAGATAAGATCCGGAATCGTATCGATAAGTTTAAGCAGGGTCTGATTTTGATTTTGCATCAACTTTACTTAGCCTTTCCACGACTTTTTACGAGTTCATCACTCTTGAGGGTGAAAACTTTTGCGAAAATATATCATAGTATGATAATAAATAATGCCATTATCGTCTGAATTTTTTTTATTTGTCAAGTTATTTTCTGATGCCCTCGTAAAAAGTCACGGGATGGCTAAGTAAAAATTTCGATATACAAGATGTTGTGGTTTTTCAGGCGCGATACCATACATGTAGTATGTCGAGTGCCTGAAAAACCACAACAGCGCAGTAGATCGGACTTTTTACGACGCCATCAATGTCTCCTTAAAATGAATTTATCTTGCCAAATACAAGCGGTTCTGATTCCCAATGGGAAAAGTGAGGGGGAAATCTGGGAGATTTTCAACTTGGTGTGTGACCAGCTTGGTGAAAAGGATGAGGTTGTTCTAGATGTAACCCACGCTCTTCGATCACTTCCGTTACTGGCTAAGGTCGTTCTGCAATATATGAGAGTACTGAAGGATGTTGTTTTGAACGGTATTTTTTTTACAGGAG
>DAOVTG010000060.1 GCA_030633185.1 Deltaproteobacteria bacterium | reverse complement strand
GGTTGTTGGATGTATACGGTTTTCGAGCTCGGCTTGGAGGGTGAAGGTTAGAGATTGCTGGATTGGCTGGGATGATACCAGTCGAAAAGGGTGTTGTAAAGATCGACTGTTTCCTTAATAAAAACATTGATTTAACGCATAGAAGCCGCTATAATTGATGTTGTTGATCACCACAAAAAACAAATCAAAAATAGAGGCTCTTATGCACCATAAAAATATCAAATATGAAGTAATAACACAGCTAAGAAATCATCCTTCTTGTCTATCGAAATTTTAACTTAGCCATCCAAATACTTTTTACAAATTCATCAATAATTGAGCCATTTCCCATGAAAGCCTTTCCCTACCCTTTGACAACTCCAAGAGGGGTCAATTTCACTGTGATCTCGACCAGATCCTTCTGATTGTTCATTACCTCATTAATATCTTTGTAGGCACCAGGGGCCTCTTCAAGTTTGTCTTTGGAATAAAGATCGTGAACGATATTTTTCATCTTCTTCTGCTCTTTCGTTAAATCCAGTTCCCGAATTGCCTGTTTTCGTCCCATAATTCGACCGGCTCCATGCGAACAGGACATAAAGCTTTCCCGGTTGCCCAAACCTTTGACAATATAGCTGCAAGTTCCCATCGAGCCGGGTATAATCCCTTCAATATCTGTAGCTGCTTTTGTAGCTCCTTTACGATGAACCAGAACATTGCGGCCAAAATGTTTTTCAAATGCGGCGTAATTATGGTGGATGTTAATTTCATGTTCGACCGATGCCCCAGTAACTGACGCCGTAACATCCAAAAGCTTTTTCATCATTAAAACCCGATTGGCCTGGGCAAATTTAAGGCAGAAATTCATTGCAGCATAATATTCGCCACCCTCATCCGATTCAATTGGCAGAAACGACAGATCCCTATCCGGTATATCGGAATGCCAGCGTTGACAGAGCTGTTGGGCTTTTTTGTGATACTCATTGGCAGTTTTCAGACCGTAATTACGCGATCCGGAATGAACCATCAACCAGATATGGCCATCGCTGCCAGTCTGGATTTCGATGAAGTGATTTCCGCCTCCTAGCGTCCCCAACTGCTTTCGAGCTGAGCCGAGATTACGCTGGATAACCGGGATATCCGGAGCCTCATCAAACCCCTCCCACTCCTGCGCGGTCAGGTTATGCTCAAAGCCGACCGGGATACGATTTTTCACTTGTCCGATTATCTTCTCGATTGACTCCTTATCAATCTCGGTCAGCGACAATCTCGAAGCTGCCATCCCGCATCCGATGTCAACACCGACGGCATTCGGCACTACAACTCCATCCGTCGCCATAACTCCACCAATCGGCATACCATAACCCAGATGTGCATCCGGCATTATTGCGATCCAATTCAAAGCAAAGGGAAGATTTGCAAGATTTTTTGCCTGAATCAACGTACCTGCGTCAACCTCATCCAACCAGAGTTTGATGGGTATTTTTTCAGTTGTTATCACTCTTTTCATTATTCAATACCCTCCTCAGCAAACCCCGGCCCCCAATTATCTTCACTGATTTCTGTCAAAAGATCACGGAACAGGTCAACCAGACGTTTGTCTGCGGGTGTGCTTTTCTCGGCTTTTTTGATGGCTTTCAAGGTTTTACGACTGAAGATCCGGCTTGCGGACGTTTGACTCAAAGCCAACAAGAAGGCCAGAACGATCACATTTTCGGTTAGGTGTGAATCAATTTCGCTGCCTATCTCTTCGATCGCATCTAAAATCCTGTCAGGTAGATCGCAATCATGTAAATGATCGAATTTTATAATTTCCAGATTTTGGCGAAAGCGCTTGGGGTGAAGTTGATTGCACTTTCGGATAAATTCAGCCGGGGTGGTTTGCTGTTGCAATTTGTGGATTTGCTCAGGGGTTTGTCTACGGCAAAATCTAACATCCATATCAGGTTTGCTTGAGTGTCTATGGTGGCACTTTGGGAAAAAGTCTGGCCGTTTGTCAGGGTCATTTCGAGAGTTGTGGTTCCTTGCGGCATTTCGTCGAAAAAAGCAAAGGCGTGCAAGGTGTCACCGTCATAGAGAGATCCGATTTTAAGGGGGATATTTTTTACAGGGGAGATCGGCCAGTTAATTGTGGCTTTTTGGACTCGAGGGAGGTAGATTCTTTCGAAGTGGCGAACTATTTTGTCAGACATCTGCTCACGTGGGGCGACCAATTCACAAGCGCCGCCGGTTTCATCTGCCAACTGTCGTACAAAGTTTTCCGAGACCGAACTGCCAACCCCTACGGTAAAGAAACGGTGGCGCGATTTGCGGGCGGTTTTGATTATTTCGTCACTTTCCCACACTTCACCGTCGGTAATCAGGAGGATATCCTGGGGGATTGACGGGCCTGGGATTTGAATAGTTGTCTCCAGCGCTTGTTGAATGTCGGTGCCGCCCATATCTGCTTCAATACTGCGAAGGGTGCGTCGGACTGTGGTGAGATTGGTTTTGTTTGCCTGAACCTGTTGTTTGAAAAGGGTTTTGCTAGAGTTGCCAAAAGTTATGAGATTGAAAAAATCATCGGGCCGGAGTTGGCTCAGAATATCACTGATGGCCTGACGGGCCTGGGTGATAGAGTCGCCGTTCATAGAGCCGGAGCAGTCGACTACGATTTTGATACTTTTTTGGGGAATTTGCTCAGGAGAGATAATTCGTGGAACAAAAGAGGCCAATGCGGTATATCCGCCATTAGAAATATGTTCAACTAGAATGCTGTCTTTGTTATCTTGCGGTTGGCAGATATTTATGATGAAATCACGATCCATGCAGGCTTCGCCGGTGGCAAGCTGTATTGTTGTTTCTTTGTCGGATTTAGAAATTGTGATATTGTGCGACGGGCATGCAAATTCAGCTTGTGTCAACGTGCCGGTGATTTTCATTTCAAGTTGAAACCGATTTTCCGACATTATATCGTATTGTTCTTCGACCGAGTTTTTTTCAACAATGAGCCCTTGCAATTTTCTTTCACCAATTGTGACTTCCAGCCCGAGGAGAACAGCTCTCGGAGAGAGGGGGAAGGTGTAGATTGCTTCGATCGGTTTCTTTTCGGAATTCAGGTAGGTCTGAGTTAAGGTTGTTTCGCAAAAGAGATTGCTGAAAGCCGCTTTAACGTTAACTGATTGTAGAGGGATGTCTATATTGTTGTTGGAGTACAAGCCAGTCCGGCTTTCACTTTCAGTTGTATACATGTGCATGTTCAGTTGCCTCCTGTTTATTTTCAGTTTTAATTTTTTCAAACTGAGCCAATACTGTCCGACACAGGGTGCGGAGCTGTTCGGGAGTCAGGCCGGAACGGTTGGGCTCGATATGCAGCTCTATGCCGTCGCTGATTAACAGGTGGCTCCAGACTTCGATTGAGCCGGGTTGTTTGGGGCGGGGTGGTGGAACAAGGGTGCCTGAATCAGTTTCTCGATTTTCACTCTCAAGCAGATCCTGGATCCGTTCGAGGGTTAAACCGGCCTCTTTCCATTTTCTGATAGTTAGAAGTTGTTCAAGGTTCCGATACGTGTAATAGGCTCCTTTCCCGGTTCCCTGCGGACTGTCAACTAAACCTTTTTGAATGTAGAAGCGAATTTTTCGTTTGCCCATGTCCACCAGGGAACACAGCTCTTCAAGGGAGAATGTTTTGTCGTTGTTTTTCATGACATCTATATTAGACATGAAAAGTGTCATTGTCAAGTGAATTTTTTAATGGATCTTGAGTAAGTGAATCTATTTTTTTCTTGGAAAACTTTTTTCAGTATGTTAGTCAATTTCTCACTTTTTTAAACCACTCCTTTTACGGTTAATAATTCAATGTCTGAAGCCGATTTTGTCCATCTCCATTTACATACTATGTATAGCCTTCTCGATGGGGCGATACGGGTTCCCGATCTCATGCAGCGAGCTTGTGATTACGGGATGAAAGCTGTCGCTTTGACTGATCATGGGAATATGTTCGGGGCGGTTGATTTTTTTCAGCAAGCTAAGAAAAAGGGCTTGAAGCCGATTATCGGTTGTGAAGTCTATGTCGCTCCTCAGGGTCGTTTTGTCAAAAATAAGAGGAGTGATGCCGAGTGGGATAACGCCCATCATCTGGTTCTCCTGGCGATGAATGAGCAGGGGTATAAAAACCTCTGCCAACTGGTGACTAAGGGGTATCTTGAAGGTTTCTACTATAAACCGAGGATTGATAAAGAGTTATTGACTGAGCATCATCAAGGCTTGATCGCTTTAAGTGCCTGTCTTGGGGGGATTATCGCTTCTCCCTTGCGCCGTCAGGATCGGGTTACTGCGGCGGCTGAAGTTGAGTTTTACCGTGATCTTTTTGATGATCGCCGTTTTTTTCTTGAGATTCAAGAGAACGGTTTGGCCGAGCAGGTGGAGGTTAACCGCCAGATAATTGAGCTTGCCCAAGAGTATTCAGTACCTTTGGTGGCGACCAATGATTGTCACTTTTTAAATCGCGAAGATGCTCATGCCCATGAGGTTCTGCTCTGTGTTCAGACCGGTAAGAACATGGATGATCCCAAAAGGATGCGTTATCCCGAGGAGCTCTATTTCAAATCCTCGGAGGAGATGGCGAAAGCTTTTGTCGACTATCCGGAAGCGATTTCCAATACGGTTGAGATTGCTGATCGTTGTAATTTTGAGTTTGAATTTCGCAACTATCGGCCACCCACTTTTGTCCCACCTGAAGGTAAAACGCTTAATGAATTTCTGATTGAGGAGTGTCGAGACGGTTTAGCCAAAATATGGCCGCGTATCGAAGCCTTTTATGACGGCAACTTTACGCCTGAGTTACAAGAGAGCTATCGTCAGCGCTTAGAGCGGGAGATCGGTATTATCTGCGATATGGGTTTTGCCGGCTATTTTCTTATTGTGGCCGATTTTGTCAACTATGCCCGGCGGGAAAAAATTCCGGTCGGCCCGGGACGCGGTTCTGCGGCCGGGTCGCTGGTCGCTTATGCCTTACGGATTACCGATATCGATCCTTTACCTTACGGCCTTCTTTTTGAGCGTTTTCTCAATCCGAAACGGGTTTCGATGCCGGATATTGATATGGATTTTTGTATCCGTGGCCGCGATCAGGTGATCAAATATGTGACCGATAAATATGGTGAGGATCGGGTTGCCCAGATTATTACTTTTGGCCGGATGCAGGCCAAAGGGGTTATTCGGGATGTTGGTCGGGCTCTGCATATGCCTTTTTCTGAAGTCGGCAAAATCGCCAAGCTGGTGCCCAATGAACTGAAGATGACGTTGAAAAAAGCGGAAGAGCTGGAGCCCGAATTTGCCAAATTGCGTCAAGGCAATGCTCTCGAAAGGGAGCTTATCGAGGTCTCTCACGCGCTCGAAGGCTTGAACCGGCACGCTTCGGTTCATGCCGCCGGGGTGGTGGTGACTGATCAGCCATTGGTTGATTATCTACCGCTTTATAAGGGGGCCAAAGATACTGATGTTGTTGTAACTCAATACGATATGGGTTTTGTTGAAGAGTTGGGACTGATTAAATTTGATTTTCTCGGCTTAAAAACCCTGACCGTCATCGACAATGCTCTAAAGATAATCAACCGCAATTGCAAGAAAGAAGAAGACCGTTTTGATGTCAGTACGATTCCTTTAGATGATCCTGCAACCTACGCACTGCTCTCTTCCGGGGCCGCAGTTGGGGTGTTTCAGCTTGAAAGCAGTGGTATGCAGGATCTTTTGGTAAAGCTTAAACCGGGCTGTTTTGAAGATATTATCGCCCTAGTTGCCCTCTATCGTCCCGGTCCGATTGAGAGCGGTATGATCGACGATTTTATTGCCTGCAAGCATGGTCGACAGAAAGTTGAATATCTGTTGCCTGAATTAGAGTCGATTCTGAAAGAAACCTATGGGGTTATCGTTTATCAGGAACAGGTTATGCAGATCGCGCAGAAGCTGGCACGTTACTCCTTGGGCCAAGCCGATATTTTGCGTAAAGCGATGGGTAAAAAGAACGCTGAGGTGATGGCGGCCCAGCGTGATAGTTTTCTGGCCGGCGCCCGGGAAAACCAAGTCGACAACCAAAAAGCCGAAGAGATTTTTGATCTCATGGCCCAGTTTGCGGAATATGGTTTTAATAAATCACACTCTGCCGCCTACGGTTATGTTGCCTACCAGACCGCCTATCTTAAGTCCCATTATCCGGTTGAATTTATGGCCGGATTGCTCATGGAGGATATGAACAATACCGACAAGGTCATTAAAAATATTGCCGAATGTCGGAGCATGGGGATCAAGGTTCTGCCGCCGGATGTTAACGTCAGTGAGCTCTCTTTTACGGTTGTTGACCAGGATATCCGTTTTGGTCTGGCCGCAGTCAAAAATGTCGGGAGTAAGGCGGCAGCCGAAATTATCCGGGTGCGGGAGATTGAAGGGGGTTACAAATCTCTTTTTGATCTATGCTGTCGCCTCGATCTCTCCAAAGTCAACCGCCGGGTTCTGGAAAGTCTGATAAAATCGGGGGCTTTTGATGGTGAGGGCGTGCCCCGGTCACGACTCTTTGCGGCCATCGATACGGCCATGGAGAATGGTCAGTCGGCCTCTCGTGATCGGGTCTGTGGGCAACAGTCACTTTTTGCCTTTGCCGGTGAAGAGCTGGCTTTAGAGAATGCCTGTTATCCTGATGATACCGCTGCCTGGAGTGATAAAGAACAGTTGACTTATGAACGTGAAGTATTAGGTTTTTATCTCAGCAGTCACCCGTTGCAACGTTATGATGATGAACTGAAACGCTGCACGACTTCAAGCACGGCTGAACTGGTGAGTTGTGAAAGTGAGGCTCAGGTGCGGATCGGTGGTCTTTTGACCTCGGTGCGCAGTAAACGAACAAAAAACGGCAAAATTATGGCCTTTGCCGTACTCGAAGATCTCAGCGGTTCGGTTGAGGTGACTCTTTTTGAAGAAACTTTCACCAAAGCTAAGGAGTTCATCGAGAACGATGACCCATTGATTTTAGAGGGACGGATCGAGATTAATGATGACCACACTAAAGCGAAGATGCTGGTCAGCGAGGTTTTCGGTCTGGAAGAGGCTCTCGCCAAAGTAATTGAAAAAGTGGTTATTACTCTGTCGCACGAGCAGGCCGCTCCGGCTCGTCTGGCTATGTTGCAGGACATTATGGAGCGCCATCGGGGAAATTGTCCGGCCTTTATAAATATTGTGATGCCTGATTGTGAAGTGGTTATGGCTTTGGAAAAATTCCCCCTGCTGCCGTCAGCTGACCTCGTACACGATGTCAAAGATTTGTATGGGGGTAATGGCAGTCGAATTGTTGAATTTGTTTCTTGTTAAATAGCTGATGCCCTCGTAAAAAGTCACGGGATGGCTAAGTAAAAATTTCGATATACAAGATGTTGTGGTTTTTCAGGTGCGAGACCATACATGTAGTATGTCGAGTGCCTGAAAAACCACAACAGCGCAGTAGATCGGACTTTTTACGACGCCATCATAGCTACATTTTTTATAAAACCTATATCTATAAACAAGTGGAAGAGGATGAAGATGAGTAAAAGAGAAGTAGTTGATGTAATGTTGGCAGCCCGTGGTCAGGTTGCGGAAAACATTGAACGTAAAGCGATGATTCAGGCCGTGGTCGACAATCGCGAAGCCTTGATTGCTGCCAATGGAGCTCTTGCAACCTGGACGCCGTCCGAGTCAACCGGTCGGAGCCCCAAAGATACACTGATTGTAAAAAGGGCTTCAAGCCAAGCTCATATCGACTGGGATTCACCTAATAATATTCCGGTTTCGGAAGAGACTTTTGAGATGCTTTTTGCTGATGCGGTTGAGACTCTGCAGGGCAAAAAGGATCTTTATGTGACGGATCGGGTTTTAGGGGCTGATTCAGCTTATGCGCTTCCGGTCAGAACCGTGGGCGACCAAGCCTTGACCATCCTTTTCACCGACAATATGTTTCGTCCGCTGCCCGATGATCTTAATCGCAGTGTTTTTGCTGATAAAGGTTTTACGTTGTTGGCTCTGCCTTATGATAAACTTGATCGGGATCGTTATCAGGGCCGTCTGCGGAGCTTGGCTGACGGTAAAGCTTCTGATTTGGCTGTGGTTATTGATCTTGATCAACGAGTTGGCATTGTTTACGGTTCAGCCTATTGCGGTAGTGTCAAGAAGTTGATGTTCTCGGTTATGAACTATATGTTGCCCGAAGTTGGTATTCTGCCGCTGCATTGCTCCGCTAACGAAGGGCCGAATGGTCATGTTGCCCTTTTGCTCGGTCTTTCCGGAACCGGCAAGACGACCCTTTCCGCCGACTCGGACCGGGCTTTACTGGGCGATGATGAGCATGGCTGGAGTGATAGCGGAATAGCTAATTTTGAACATGGCTGTTATGCCAAAATGATCAATATCGATCCCGACAAGGAGCCCGAGATCTATCAGGCGATTATGCATGAGGGTGAATATCTAGATCACGGTTCAATTGTTGAAAATGCGATGCTTTATCCCGATGGTCATTTCGATTTCGATGATGAGCGTTTGACTCCGAATTCCAGGGGTTCCTATCTATTATCAGAGCTGAGTAATATCAAGACCTCCTCAGTAGCCGGGCATCCGCAGACTATCCTTTTTCTGACTGCAGATGCAAATGGGGTTTTACCTCCTATCAGTAAACTCGACCCGGAGCAGGCGATGTTGTGGTTTTTGATGGGCTACACCAGCAAACTGGCTGGTACCGAGACCGGAATTGTTGAACCGGTAACCACCTTTTCCCGTTTTTTCGGCGAACCATTTATGCCTTGTAATCCGGATGTTTATGCCGGTATGCTGGGTTCCCGGATGGAGTCTCATAAAGCGGAGGTGTTTCTGGTTAATACGGGCTGGAGTGGCGGGCCTTTTGGTGAGGGCGAGCGTATGGATATCAATTTAACCAGAGCTCTGGTTAAAGCCTCCATGAATGGTGATTTAAAAGATGTTGCTTACCTTGATGACCCGATCTTTCATGTCAAGATTCCGCAGAGTTGTCCCGGAGTACCGGCTCAAATTCTTAATCCTCGTGATACCTGGAAAGATAAAGAGACCTATGATCGGCGGGCGCAAAAACTGGCCGGTGAATTTGCCGCCCATTTTGAGAAAGCTTACGGCAATAAAAATATCGCCACTGAAATCGCAAACCAATGTCCAGGAAGGTAGGTTTAAACCACCACCGGGCGTTCAGGCGGTTTCCCTCCACTTCTTAAGTAAAATTTCTGTTTTTCCAGCGCTCATTACGCTGAAATTGAAGAACTCGCTACCTCGCTCAAACAGCTTCAATTTCGGGCGCTCTATTCGCTGGGAAAAACGACGAAATTTTACGAGACGTTCCGAGAAACCGCCTGAACGCCCTCCAGGTTTAATAATTACCGTTACTTTTAAAACTGTGGGTTTAAGGTGATCACGTTGAACAGTTACAGTGTATCTCGGATGGGGTCATTGCTGGTTCAAGGGGCGTAAGCCCCCCAGCTTTGACCCCGTTTATGAGAGCGAAGCAAAGTTCGTTACATCCCGCTGTTACCTAATTGTCTACTGACGACAGTTCTTCCGGCGATGCCGCCAGACATAGAAGATACAGCAAAACAGAAGAAAAGGTATAAGCAGGTAAAATGCTTGGTGGGAGTAGCTGCTGATCAGTTCCTGGTTGTTGCCGACTAAGTAACCGATAACCGCTAAAATGATCACCCAGATACCGGCCCCCAGGCCGGTTGCCAGAATGAACGGTATCAGCGGTAAGCGGGCGAGTCCGGCCGGAAATGAGATGTATTGGCGGACACCGGGTATCAGACGGCCGACGAAGGTGCCGAAAATTCCGTGATTGTAGAAAAACTTTTCGACGCGGTCAAAGGCTTCCGGGGTCAGGCCGACATAACGACCGTAGCGAATTAGAGCCGGACGGCCCATCTTTAAAGCCAGCCAATAGTTAAATAGAGCCCCGAGAATGCTGCCTAAGATTCCGGCAGCGATGACCAGGGCCAGATTCATCTCTCCGCGTTCGGCGAGATATCCGGCTGGCGGGATTACGATTTCGCTGGGGAAGGGAAAGAAAGAGCTTTCCAGAAACATCATGACAACGATGCCGCCGTAGCCTAATTTCCCGACAATACCGACGACTGTCATGACAATTTTGTAGAGTAATTCTTTCACGTTTTCAAAGCTCTTTTTAGTTATCCGAGAAACGTCAGCAGGAGGGTTGCAGAGCCGACTACCGAGCAGTAAAGGGCAAATATTTTCAGGCGCCGCTCTTCAATTATCATAAGTAAAAATTTAAGTGCCATCAGGCCGGTTATCAGGGCGGCCAAGGCCCCACTGAGGCAGATCGGTATCTGGCTGGCGGGAATTGCAATGATCTCTTTGAGATTTAAGAGAGCGGCTCCGCTGATCGCCGGGATGGAGAGGAGGAAAGAAAATCTGGCCGCCGCCCGGGGCTCAATTCCCAAAAGCATGCCTACCGCAATCGTCGACCCCGAGCGTGAAATCCCCGGAAGAATCGCCAGGCCTTGAGTGATGCCGATGACTATGGCATCGACAATTGTGGTGCTTTTTTTGGTTAATTTTTCCGGTTTTATGGTCTCTGCCAACCAGAGGAGCAGGGCCGTAACCAGCAACATTCCACCGACTACGTCAAGGCGGTCGAATAGTGAGATGAAAAATTTTTTTCCGGTTAGTCCAATAATGCCGGTTGGGATAGTGGCCAAAATCAGCATCAGGATAAAGCGCCGATGTTTGGCGGCTTCTGATCCTGAGGTGTAGAGAGATTTTATCAGGAGAACAAGATCTCGTCGAAAAAAGATTATGACTGCCAGAAGGGTGGCTAGATGAAGGAGTATCTCAAAAATAATTCCGGGTTGGTGCCAGCCGGGAAGCAGGTGCTCAGCAATCACAAGGTGACCTGAACTGCTGACCGGAAGAAATTCGGTCAATCCCTGAACGATTCCTAAAATGATTGCATTTATCAGTGACAATATTTACTTTATCCTAAGCTAGCAGAGCAGTTACTGCTTGTCAAGAGGGGTGAGAGCAATTTATTAACATAATTTGATAGTAGAAAAAAATATTGTAGATTGTCATGATTATTTTCTCGAACCGTGAGAATAGGGCCTTTTTTCATACTCTTTTAGCCCTTTTTCAGAGGTTAGTTGTTAACAGCCTTGAAAATCTCTGCAGGTTAACACTGGTGGTCGTGAAAGAAAATCTTTTACATAACAGTTGACATTTGTAACTAGCTGAAAATAAAGAATAAAATAAAATGCTATAGATTTCAATGAGTTGTGAAAAACGTTTGTATTTTAAGTGATTTAGATCAAGTTTCGGATTTTGTTAACAGCTATTTAACAAGGTGTATACCATGGTTAAATATATTCTTGTTTGTTGTTGGCAAAAATTATAAAATACTGTTATGTTTTGCTGTTATCGATCTTTTTTTGTGGTTATTGTTGTAGCTTATTTATTTGATTTTATAGGATTTTTATAAAAAATAGGGTTAGAGTCCGAAAGATTTACAGTGCACTAAGCTTGATGCCCTCGTAAAAAGTCACGGGATGGCTAAGTAAAAATTTCGATATACAAGATGTTGTGGTTTTTCAGGCGCGAGACCATACATGTAGTATGTCGAGTGCCTGAAAAACCACAACAGCGCAGTAGATCGGACTTTTT
>DAOVTG010000003.1 GCA_030633185.1 Deltaproteobacteria bacterium | reverse complement strand
CACCCATGGCCGGGCTCTGCCCTTTGCCACCGGCCTTAAACTGGCCCGTCCGGAACTTAACGTGATAGTTGCCACCGGTGACGGTGACGCCACCGCCATTGGCGGCAACCATTTGATCCATGCCTGCCGCCGCAACATTGACATCACCACGATTATCTTTAATAACTATATTTACGGTATGACCGGAGGCCAGTACAGCCCGACCACACCACATGGCGACAAGGCCTCCACCTGCAAGCTCGGCAACATCGAAAGACCGTTCAATATTTCGGCCCTGGTTGAAGCGGCCGGAGCCACGTTTGTCGGACGCACGACCAGTTACCACACCCTGCAGCTCCAGAATATCATCAAAAAAGCGATCCTGCACAAGGGTTTTTCAGTAGTCGAGGTCATCACCCACTGCCCGACCACTTACGGTCGCCTGAACCACAAAGGCGGTGCCGTGGAGATGTTAAAATGGCAAAAGCAAGTCGCTATCGATAAAAGTCGGGCCGACAAGATGAGTCCCAAGGAACTCGAGGGGCGGATTATAACCGGGGTTCTCATTGAAAAGGAGTTGCCGGAATTCTGCGAACAGTACGACTCTATTATTGAGATAGCGCAAAACCAGACAAAAGGGAAACCTAAGTGAAACAAACTCATATCGAAATAAGACTGGCGGGTAACGGTGGTCAGGGCCTGATCACCGCCGGTATCATTCTGGCGGAAGCCGCAATTTTAGACGATAAAAATGTCGTTCAGAGCCAATCATACGGACCGGAGGCAAGAGGCGGGGCCAGCCGGGCCGAGATTATCATCGCCGACGGCCCAATCTTTTTCCCGAAAGCAACCTGGGTCGACATTCTCCTGGCGATGAGCCAGAAAGCCAGTGATCAATACTCTTTTGACTTAAAAACGGGAGGCATCTTCATCGTCGACACAACCTATGTAAACCAGATTCCGACGAGCAGTGCCTTGGCAATTCCCATCTCCTCATGCACCCGCGAGAAGTTCGGCAAAGAGCTTTTCAGCAATATAGTCGCACTGGGAATTATCTGTGAGGCGACCAAGGTGGTCTCCACCCGAGCTTTACAGGCTGCAGTCAGCGCCCGGGTACCGGACGGTACCGAAAAAATTAATTCAGAGGCATTGGCTTTCGGCAGACAACTGGCAAAAGAAGCAATCAAGAAAAATAATGGTATAGAAGCGGAAGTAATCGAAGCCGACAGTTGATGGCTAAGTAAAAAGTTCCGATATCCTGCGTTGTTGCGGTTCTCCAGACACTCGACATACTACATGTATGGTCTCGCGCCTGGAGAACCACAACATCTTGTCTATCGAAATTTTTACTTAGCCATCCTGTGACTTTTTACGACGCCATCACAGTTGATAGTTTTACGGTTTCAGGAGTTGCCAGCTTGAGCCCGAAAACGGCGGGCCAGCTCGATCTCTCGGGCTCGGACATAGGTGCAGATCACTTCGCAAAACTCCTTATCAAGTTCAACGAACTCAGCCCCGAAAGCCTTCTCCCCCATGATTACCGGACGCAATTTAACCCTGATAGCCGTACTCTGACCAGGCAGATGAAGCTCTAAAAGATCGGATTCAGAAAACTGGGAATGAGCGGCAACCGGCAAGCGACAACCCCCGCCACTGATTTCAACCAGAGGAAAAGATCCACCCGCAGTCTTGAGAATAATCGGCTCTTCGACTGAGGGAGCCACCCGATAAAAATGACGCCGATCTCTACCCAAAAGATCACTAATATCAACCTTAATCATCACTTTTTCCGTTTTTTGAAAAGAAATTCAACCCGTCGGTTACGAGACCGGTTTTCGGCCGTCAGATTGGGAACCAGAGGTTGGGTATCGGCATATCCGGTCGCGGTCAGGCGCTCAGCCCCGAGCCCGTTCTCCAACAGATAACGTAACACCGTCGTTGCCCTTAAAGCCGAGAGCTCCCAATTTGATAAAAATTTCCCGGCACTTATCGGAATATTATCGGTATGCCCTTTAATATCAAGACAATACTCAGGGTACTTAAGCGCCATAACAATTATCTTGTCCAGAGCTGAAAATGCCCGGGGATTGATTTTAGAGGAACCACTCTCAAAGATCACCTTGCCGCCAATCCTGAGTAGAGCCCCATCATCACCCATATCCACAACGGTTGAGTTGCTCAAGTTTTCATCATTGATGATCTCCTCCAACTCGGTCGCCACCGTCTTCTGTTTGGGAAGCAGGTTTATAACCGCGTCCCCCCCATCTTTCACCTCTTCCTGCTCAAGAGCCGTCATCGGCACGGCATTACCCAGACTGATGCGAACTTCACTCATGACCGATCGAAACTTTTTATTATCAACACTGCTGATTGAAAAGAGCAGAACAAAAAAACAGAGTAGCAGCGTAGTCAAATCGGCAAAAGTTGCCAACCACTCACTTTCACCCTCACCTTCAGGCTCTGAATAATGTCCGCGCCTCGATTTTTCCATGATTACCTACTCCGCCGCCGGCGGACTACGTTTAAAGATCTCATTTTCAACCTCCTGACGGATTCTCGGCGGTAGAAAAGAGGATAATTTTTCATAGACCATCAAAGGATTATTGGATTCCAGAATCGAGCGGGCCCCCTCAAAGATAACTTCCAGAAGCAACACTTCACGGGCTGTCCGCGCTTTAAGTTTACCGGAAAGAGGAAGGAAAAACATGGTCGCCATCAACGATCCGTAAAAAGTTGTCAATAGAGCCACCGCCATGGCCGGACCTATAGTCTCCGGGTTTTCCAGATTACTGAGCATCTGCACCAGGCCAATCAAGGTACCAAGCATTCCGAAAGCGGGCGAGATATTACCCATCTTGCGAAAAATTTCCTGGGGAATATAGTGACGGGCCCTTAAGGCATCAATCTCGATAGCCAGGGTATTGGCAATCATTTCACGTTCAGACCCGTCAGCAATCATCTGGCAGGCTTTTCGCAGAACCTGATTATTACTGCGCACGTCCTGAAGCGCCATAATCCCTTTTTTACGACATACCTCAGCCAACCGGATCATTATCTTAACAACTTCTTCAGGTTTTTCCTCCTTATCGATAAAAACGATCAACATCGCTTTAAAGGCGGTAACAATATCACCAAAGGGAAAGTTAAAAAGGGTTGCGGCCAGGGTGCCGCCGACAACCACCATCAAACCCGGCACATTGACAAAGAGCAACAGCGAACCACCTTGAAAGATAGCGCTGATGATCAGGGAAAAACCAGCCAGGATCCCGACAAAAGTTGCAATATCCATATTATTATCCAGTAGGCAGTGGGCAGTATTGACTGCCCACTGCTGACTAAAAAAAAGGCCGGAGCAGGCCTGTAAGCCGAATTCTGTACTTCCACCAGGTCACCCTGACAGAAGTGATGACCATTCATCTAGGATTACGGTTGCCCGTAACCTCAAGCAGCCTACCCGCTCCGCCGAACCGGCTGTCACCAGCCAAGTTACTTGAGACGAGCCGCCTCAATCTTCTTCAAGAAGAAAACGAAACCTATTTGGCCTTGCACCGGATGGGGTTTACCAAGCTACCGATGTCACCACCGATACTGGTGAGCTCTTACCTCACCGTTTCACCCTTACCCTTAAGCATAAAGCCCTAAGGGCGGTCTATTTTCTGTGGCACTTGCCTGCCTGTCACCAGGACTTCGCGTTACGAAGCATCCCACTCTGTGGTGTTCGGACTTTCCTCTCGCACCCCTCCCCACAGCTTCAGGAAGAGATACCGGCGGTCATCCAGCCTGCTCCGGCCTGTTTTTTAGTCTGCAAAACTCACTCTCTCAACTATCATATATGATTACTTTTCACTATCAGCCCCGCCAAGATTAACCATAATGCGCTGACAATTAGGACAATTCATCAAAGCCTGGCCTTTCAACAGATCAATATAAACCTGGGGAGGAACATTCACATGACAACCTAAACAGGTTCCCTTTTCGACCGCGACCACGGCGTCATTAAAGCGCCGCCGGATACGTTGATAACGCCGTAAAAAGAGCTCATCAATCTCTTTGGACTTGGCCAGTCGTCCCTTACCCCCAGCCTTGATCTTCCTTTCAAGGCTCGCTATTTTACTGGTGATCGCCTTCTCTTCCTTAGCCATTTCTTCGTGTTTTGTCGCCAGCTCTTTATCATTATCAGCAATCTGTTCTTTGATGGAGTCAATCTCCTCAATCAATCCAAGAAGCTCAACCTCATTTTTTTCGACAGACTTTTGATTATGCTCAAGCTCTTTCAGAACGGCAAAATACTCTTTGTTATTGGAGATCTGAGCAATCTTCTCTTTTGACAGAGCGATCAAACCTTTAAAACGTTCGACCACATCCCGAAGATCACGGCGTTCCACCTCTTTTGCAGCCAGTTCCTGCTGATACTCCTGTCCGGCACTTTCCAGCAACGTAATATCTTCTTTGATATTATCCAGTTTAGGGGCAAAACTCTCCTGGGTATCACGAATCTGGTCGAGTCCAGCATCAATCTCTTGTAGCTCCCAAAGCAGCTGCATCTGTTTTTCCAAAACGTCTTCTCCTGTTAAAAAATCTGATTCTATATTACGTCATAAATACTTTTTATATGGTTACCCATGGCTCCTGTTCAGATTGAGAAATAACAACCGGCATTGAGACATTATGATCTGACAAAAATTCACGACACCAAACGGAACAAACCTCAAGCACAGGTATTTCGGTCGCAAAATGGCCGGCATCGAGAATCGGAATTCCACCCTGTTCGATAACCTCCCGGGCCTCATGATATTTTAAATCGCCGGTGATAAAAAGATCGGCTCCAGCTGCCCGGGCCTGCTTATAGAGGGAAAAACCACTGCCGCCACAAAGAGCTATCTTTTTAATCTTTCCTTCCGGATCACCACCAACCAACCGCAGGGACGTGGTTTTAAGTTGCCGTTTGACAAACTCGACAAATTCCACCAGGCGAATCTCATCAGCCAACCAACCAATCCGTCCCGAACCACAGGCATCATCAGAAAGCTGCATGGTATAGAGATCATAGGCCGGGACCTCATAGGGATGGGTTTGATGCAAAGCCTTCAGCACCTTAGCCAGTAAACCCCTATCAAGCACGGTTTCAAGACGAATCTCATCAACCAGATTGATTCTGCCGATTTCACCAACCCTGGGCGAGGCTCCGGGGGCGGGCCGAAAACTCCCGACTCCAGGCGAACGGAAAGAACATTCACTATATCGGCCACTGCCCAAGCGCCCGGCTCCGGCGGCAAAAAGAGCGGCACCGACCCGTTCAACCTCAGCCGGAGGCACAAAGGTCACCAGTTTATAGAGTTCTTCAAGATGCGGTATTAGAGACGAACAATCGATCACCCCAAGCCGTCCGGCAAGATGATCGTTAACCCCTCCGGCGACACTATCTAAGTTGGTATGAGCACTGTAAAGGGTAATCCCGGCGTTTAAGGCCTGCCCCAAAAGATTCCCGGGAAAAACATCAAGATCCAGTCTTTTTAAGGGTTTAAAGAAGAGTGGATGATGACTGAAGATGAAGTTAACACCGGCCTCCTGCGCCTCTGAAATCAGGGAGCAAGAAAAATCAAGACAACAAAGAACCCCTTTAAGCGGCCACTGTCGGCTGCCGGCCTGCAGACCACAATTATCCCAGGACTCACTCAATCCGTGAGGAATTCTGGCCTCGAGATAATCAATCAAAGTACCGTGATGAATCTGATTATACCCGCCTGAAACAGGTCTCATAAAAGGAGGTCTCTACCACAAAAAAAGTGCACCTTCTTGGGGTGCACTTTCATCTTTCGGCTCTATCGCGACTCAACCTCAGTAGAGCGGTCGCAAATATTATAGATGTAGCTTCGAGGGGTCGGCATCTTACTCCGAATTTTTAGAAATATCTTTGCAAAAACGATGGGCCCACCTGGGTTCGAACCAGGGACCTACCGGTTATGAGCCGGTGGCTCTTCCAGCTGAGCTATGGGCCCACAACAGCCTGGTCAAACGGGGATTTCTACATTATCAGTGGTCTCTTTGTCAAGCAGAAAATAGCCCGGGAGGCTGTCCGCGACAATCTAAGTCGAATTATTTTACATCTTGCATCAACCCCGCCATTATGCCATAATATTCCATCAGCTTAACCGTAAACAACAGCCAAGTTGACCCGGTTCCAATTCAAATACTACCCTAAGTGACCAAAAACCATGACCGCAAGCAACCTAGACAACGAATCCGCAAAAACCTTCAGTGACAGGATTAAAAACCTTGAAAAGATTCTCGCAAAGCTTGAGAGCGACTGGCCCCAAAGTAACAACCATCTGCAACGCTGGCGCCAAACTCTGACCACCCTTAACGATTTACGCTCAAGCTTTAGTTTGCCTGTCACCTGCATAGGTTCAGTAAAGTCCGGCAAAAGCACCCTCATCAACACTCTGGCCGGAGCCGATCTGCTACCGACCGGGGCCGGCATCACCACCAGTTTCCCCACCACCGTAAGTGCCGGCAGAAGCTTTTCCGCCCATATTGAGCTGCAACCCGAAGCTGCCATCAATGAGATGTTTACCCGGGCTTTAAGCCTGCTCTTCAACGACGACTTAGACAATCATCGGCTTTCTCTTTTTGAAGCGGCCGACCGTTTGCAAATCAATGACCTCCTTAACAATTATCAACGTTGCGGCCCCCTCACCCGGCACGGCATTTTTAACGAATCCTATCGCCTCTTACACAATCTTGTTAATGGTTCGGAGAAGGTTGTCGAAGCCTACCACACTAAACAACTTGATTTTACAATCAACGACCCCGGAGATCAACGCTATCGCCTTTTTATCCGGGATGAAACTTTATCCCCTTACCTGATCGGCATCCGGATCAAGGCTCCCCTTAAACTATTGCCACCCTACCTGGCCTTACGTGATCTGCCTGGCCTGGACACCCCCAACCCCAGTCATCAGAGTGCCATTGTCCAACAACTTGGTGAAAGCCCGGCTCTTATCTATGTTATCAGCAGCCGTATCGGCTTGCGTCAGGCCGACTATCAGTTACTCGAACATCTGCGAGAACTGGGACTGGAGGAACGCCTACTCTTCGTTATCAACCTCGATCTGGATGAACATCATAACAAAAACGAGCTTGAAAGCATGATTAATCGCTGTTCCGATGAACTGCGGGAACTGGGCTTTACCCAGCCGGTATATGCTTTTTCGGCCCTGGCCCTGTTCTGGTCTCGACCGGAAATCCTGACCCGGTTGAATTCCACCTGTCGGCAACGTTTTACAATGTGGCAAGATGAAGAAGAAAAACTTGCAATTTCCGCCGCAAACGCTAATCGTTTCCTGGCCCGCTTGTCCGACCTGGGGAAAAACGAAGCGACCACTGCGCTGCTGCTGCACAGTGAAAAACGCCTGCAGCAAATTGTCGGCAACACCCTGCGTCTGATTGAAAACCAACTCACCCGACTTTCCGGAGAGGGTGATGCTTTAAGCTCAGACTTAAACCAACACCATGCCAACCGGCATAAAGTCGATGCCGTCCTCAAAGAATCCGAGCGCATCATTACCGGGATCTGCAACGATGTCGAAAAGTACGGTTTTTCAAGTGTCACAGGTTGGCTCAATGATAAAGGTAGAAACAGCCTGCACAAACACTTAAGCCGAATCATCGACAGTTATCACCCCCCCTTGGAACTCCTGCCTGAAAAAAGCCGTAACCCCCTGACTCCAGTTCGGATCATCGACCACCATTTCCAACTCACCGTGCCGGCTCAATTAAGAGAGAGAGTCGTTATTGAGACCGTAAGTTTTATGGAGTCTTTACACCGAGAGATCAACACACGCCTCTTAAGTGGTTGCACCCCGCTTTTTATTATCTGTGAAAACTTTACCGGACAAGAGAGTATCAAACCGGAGGATCTTGCCTTACCAATTAAAATCGAAGGAGAAATTCCGGAATTCACACTAAGCAGTAAAGCCGAAGAACGTTTCGCCATTATCGATAAAATTCGCGATCTGGCCGTGCTCTGGAGCACAAAAATCGTCCGCTTTAAACACCACCGACCACTTGGTGAAGAGTATAGCCTACAACTGAAAAAGGCAACTCTTAAAGAGCTGCCTCGCTGGCTTACAAACTATCGTGAACAGCTCAAATATGCCTTCCTCAGACATCACCTCAAAGAGTGCCGTGAGCTCATCAGTACCTTTTTTATAGACCTCACTGCAAGCACGGAAATAGCCCTGGAGCTTTCCGCACAATTTACCGGCGACAGCCGGCTGACAACCGCCGCTAAAATAGAAGAACTCAAAAAAACAGAAACACTTCTGGGAGAGCTTCGCAACCCTGGAATCATGCCCTGATATCTATGTGTTTCCCGGCCCTACCGGGAAAGGCCGAATCCTGCGAACCTTGGGCTTCAGCCCCGGCTTCAGAATCGGCACCCGACTCATCATCTTCGGTTTGGGCCTGATCGCCCCCCCGACGAGACTCACGATCCTTGATCAAAACCGTATCAGTCTCCTCCATAGATTGGATCTGTTTCTCTTTCTCCTTATCTTTGGCCAACTGCTGGGACGCGAGTTTGCTCTGCTCAACCTCAGCCCCATGCGCCCCCTGCTGTTGAACCTTACCGACCGTATCGGTCTGCAACATGATCTGCTGTAAATCACCTACCCGCATAACTCACAACCTCGCTACTATTTTTGACCATAAAAAAAGGACGATTTAAAAACCGTCCTCTTACTATACATGATCATGCCTTGATTTGCAAACGCTGCAACGATCTCGTTTGCCCGCTATCTTCGTCAATCTCGGCGATGACCGCCGACAACCAGATATCTTTCTTCTCGACTTCGTAACGCTGCGGTTTGCCATTCAGAAATTTTTCGATCACACGATCAGACTTCATGCCGATCACCGAGTTACGCCCACCAACCATTCCGACATCGGTTATATAACCTGTGCCACGCGGCAAAATTCGCTCATCAGCTGTCTGCACATGGGTATGCGTACCCACAAGCAGAGAGACTTGACCATCCAGAAAAATACCCAAAGCGTTTTTTTCAGAGCTCGCTTCCGCGTGGAAATCAACCACAATAATCGAGGTTTGCGATCGCAATCGAGTCACCAGATCGCGACCCGTACGAAAAGGACAATCCGCAGGCCCCAGAAAAACCCGGCCGGCCAGATTTATAATCCCGACCTTAATCTGAGGACGCCGCTCAAGTTCGATGACAATCGCCCCCTCGCCCAGATCATCGACCGGATAATTTGCCGGCCGTAAAAGGCGATAGGTCTGCCGCAGATAATCTTCAATCTCCTTCTGATCCCAGATATGGTTGCCGCTGGTAATGACATCAATTCCGAGCCCAAAAAGCTCATCCGCCACCTTGGGCGTCAAACCAAATCCGCCGGCGGCATTCTCACCATTGGCGATTACCAGGTCAAAAGCATGTTCGCTTTTCAGACCGGGCAACATAGAAGCCACCGCTCGACGACCAGGCTTGCCGATAATATCACCAATAAAAAGTAACTTAATCACAAGAATTTGAATCCCATACCACTATTTGATGCATTCGTGAAAAGTCACGAGATGGCTAAGTAAAAATTTCGATAGACAAGTTGTTGTGGTTTTTCAGGCGCGAGACCATACATACAGTATGTCGAGTGTCTGAAAAACCACAACAACGCAGGATATCGGAACTTTTTACGACGCCATCACTATTTGGCAATCCCGAAAGCCCTGGTTTCTCGAATCACAGTCACTCGGATCTGTCCGGGATAGGTCAGCTCTTTCTCGATTTTTCCGGCAATATCGCGCGAAAGAACAACCGCGTCTTCATCGCTGATATCTTCATGATTGACCATTACCCGGACATCACGACCGGCCTGAATAGCAAAAGTTTTCTCAACCCCTTTAAAGGAGTTGCCGATCTCTTCTAACGCCTCAAGACGCTTGATATAGGCATCAAGCATCTCTTTACGAGCCCCGGGCCGAGCCCCGGAAAGGGCATCGGCAGCCTGAACCAGAACATCAAGAGGATGTTTGATCTCAACATCACCATGATGAGCTTCAATCGCCTGGACAATCTCCGGCGCTTCACCATAACGACGGGCAAAATCAGCCCCGATAACTGCGTGGGAGCCCTCAATCTCATGATCCATAGCTTTACCAATATCATGTAGAAGACCGGCCCGCCGGGCCATCTTGTTGGGAAGTTTGAGTTCATCGGCCATCATCCCGCAGATAAAGGCAACCTCTAAAGAGTGCTCATAGATATTCTGGGTATAGCTGGTACGATACTTCAAGCGCCCGATCATGCGAACCAATTCCGGATTCATTCCATGCATACCCAGATCGAAGATCGCTTTTTCACCGGCCTCTTTGATAGTCTGGTCGATCTCACCCTGAACCTTGTTGACAATCTCTTCAATCCGGGCGGGATGAATACGACCATCGCTGATCAGGCGTTCAAGAGCATGCTTTGCCACCGCCCTGCGAACCGGATCAAAAGATGAAATAATAACCGCTTCTGGGGTATCGTCAATAATCAGGTCAACCCCGGTAGCCGCTTCAATGGCCCTAATATTACGACCCTCACGACCGATGATCCGACCTTTCATATCGTCACCCGGCAGGTTCACCACTGAAACCGTTCTTTCCGTGGCATAGTCACCGGCATAACGCTGAACCGCCTGGGCAATAATCTTTACCGCCCGTTTTTCGGCAGTCTCATGGGCTTCATCCTCAATTTGCTTAACCCGTTTAGCTGACTCATGCTTGGCCGCATCCTCCATCAACCTCATCAGGGTCTCTTTGGCAGCCGTCTGGGTCAAGCCAGCAATCGATTCAAGTTTGTCGCGCTCTTGCTGTAAAACCGTCTGCACCTCTTTATCCTTGTCTTGAACATTCTTTTCCCGCTGACTTAAACTCTGTTCCCGACGGCTAAGATCACTATCTTTCTTGTCAAGATTATCGCTCCGTCTCTCCTGGCTCTCCTCTTTACCAATCAGGCGTTTTTCCAGAACCTGCGCCTCTTTGCGACGATCAACCATGTCAGCCTCAAAGTCGGATTTGGCTTTCAGGACAACATCCTTGGCCTGCAAGGTCGCTTCTTTACGCAAGAGCTCGGCCTCATTACGAGCCTCGGTCATCATTAAATCAGCCTCCTTACGGGAGACATCATGACTTTTTTCGGCAATCTTACGATAGACCAGACAACCAACAACCAAGGCCACCAACGCGACAATGATATTTATAACTATTGACATTTCCATATTAGAAAACTCCTCTTTATCGCTATCGTTGAAAAATGCCTCCTTAGGAGGCTGTCAACTCCAGCTTTCCGCCGGTCACAGCAGAAAATTATCCTCACTGCGAAACAGTGCGGCTTATATTACAGAATTTACCCGGAAAAAGAGAAACAAAGAGAGGAGAGGAGAGAAAAAAGGTCAACCTGATGGAGAGCCGCAGAGAGCACCACCCATCAATTAAAACTTGCCGGCCTCAGCGTAAAATCAACCCAAAAAAACCGCTCCGGAGCCCGCAAACTATTTAAAATCAGCCTTTAAAAGTGTCTTATATACTTAAATTACGAACCAGATTCGGCGTCAAGAGTTCTTAAATTTAAAGGGACAGCTCTTCAATTCTCTTTATATCTCAATCGGGTGATCAGGAGAGAAAAAACTCAAGCTCCCGATAACCCGCTTAATAACTTAAAACAAACCGTCAGGTCATACTCAACGCACAACCTGACGGCGTTACCCGAGGCTGCCTTGCGACAGAACCATCGGTCCCCCCCAAATTACCGTGTAGGTGCTTTCTTTGAACCTTAAATCTTAATATTGGCAACCATAAATCCTTCAGGACTATCCCCCGAAGGGGCAGTACACACCGGATCTAAGCGGTCACCCCTAAGTTAAAAGGTGTTGGCTCAAAAAAATGATCACTTATCACGTATAACACAGGGGAGCAAACTTTATTAGTAAAGCCACCCAAAAAACAGACTTTTTTTCACAAGCCGACGGAAGGTATCTCGGCCAGCAGGTTTTTGGATCTCTCTTTTATCTCACTGAGGTCTTGCTCATGAGTCAGGCACTCATCTGCAAGATCCAATAGAGCCAACAACACCAGTCTGAAATCAGTGATTCCACCCGGCTGCTTCGAACCGCCTTGTCGATCGAGATCGTCAAGCCTTCGATTTACAAATTCAACCACCTGCCGCACACGCTGTCCGTCAGCTCCGGTACGCAACGGATATTTCTTACCACGAATAGTTATCGAGACACTATTTTTATCAGCCACCATGCATTCCGGGCAGAACCGGCTCATCCCCGGGATTCTGACTCTCTTCAGGAAGATAGCTGTCTATCTCCCGCAACAATTCGACCATCTTTGCATCAACTGCCGTGAACAGCTCCTTCTGGCGGCTTACCTCAGCTTCGAGTTCAGCCAGAACCTGAGCCTGTTTTTCAACCACCTGCTGTAAAGAGTTCCGCTCTTCAAGAACTTCCCGATAATGCCGACCTAAAGCCAGGGTTCTTTCTTCCAACAGGACAAAACTCTGCAGATCATTTTCCATAAACAAATTCTCTAAATATAAACCGTCAACAGACCGGTTTACATCCCTAATTGAGTCTCGATCTCGCTTATCCGAGCCTCGATCTGTTGGCGCTCATGAAGGCCGGTCACCAGCAACTCTCTCTTTTTGAGCTGCAAGAGCTGCATCTCAAGGGAATAATCCCGGCAACCATAACGTCGGGGCGGCTCCCCGACTCGATATTTGGTCTTGTCCACCAATCCCTAAAGCCCCCTACCAACTATTTTTAATGTTCTTAACTAAAAACTACCATACGGCTATTTCAGCTGTCAATGTTTTTTGCGAAAAAATCTTTCCCTGGCCGACAATTTTTCAAAGTGACACACTTTTCAGGCCAAATACCTTTAACATAACCCTGCAAACTACTCACTCCGGCCACATCTTGCCCTGATAACTGCCATGTTCTTTCTGGTAACGGTCAAGATGCTGCAAAACCTGCAATTTGTTACGAGCCCAATCAGGAGCTACAAATATATCCCGATAACCTTCAGCCGTCAACCGCTGAATCACCACTTCCGGTGACAACCGTTCAAGAAAACCGGCCACCCGACTAACATACTCAGCCCGGCTCAACAGCGAAAAAGGCTGATCCAGAAAATCCTCATACAGAGGAGTTCCTTTAAGCAGCAACAGAGAGTGAATCTTAATCCCGTCAATCGGCAGGTGGGCGACAAAATCAGCCGTCTGAAAAACCATCTCCCGGGTTTCGCAAGGAAGACCGATTATCGCATGCACACAGAGTTTAATACCACTGCCGGAGAGCATCTTAACCGCTGCAACAAACTCTTCTAAAGAGTGTCCGCGATTGATCCTCTCCAGACTTTCGGCATGCATCGACTGCAAACCATATTCAAGCCATACATCATAATCGGAGCAGAAACCGGCCAACAAATCGACCACCTCTCCGGTTATGGCATCGGGCCGGGTACCCACCGACAAACCGACAACTTCATCGACCGACAGAGCCTCTTCATAGAGTTGTTTAAGCCTTTCCAACTCCCCGTAAGTATTGGTAAAAGTCTGAAAATAAGCGACAAAACGGGTCGCTTGGCGCAACCTCTTATAAAGTCTTTTGCCCTCTTCGAGTTGTTCCCGAACGCTGGGCAACGGGCCCTTTTGACGTAATTGCGAACCCCTTCCGTCACAGTAACTGCAACCGCCACATCCCCGGCTGCCATCCCGGTTAGGACAGGTAAAACCGGCATCAATCTGAACCTTATAAACCCGTTCCCCAAAATGATTCCGGTAGTAACTTTTCAAATCGTAATAGGGTTTACCCATCACCCACAACGGATGTCTCAACTTTTCAGAAACCATATCACTTTACCATGGCTGCGGCCAGGAGTTCGGCGGCGATGTAGCCCGGACTTATGGTTCTTTTCTCTCCATGAACCATTACCAGAGCAACCGCCACCTCCCGGTCAATCTTTTGATACCTGGCAAAACCGGCAAACCACTCGCAACGCCGGTCGCTATCGGGCATGTCCAAACTACCAGTTTTGCCGCCGACCTCCCAGTTACGAAAAGACCTTCTCTTCTTCAGATGACGAAAGGATTTACTTGCCGTACCGTACTTGACCGTCGCCTTCATCATCGCAACAAGCTCGGCACAGGCCTTTTTATCAACCAACCCAAAATCCGACTGTCGCTCCTGATGATAGAACAGTTCGGCCCCATCTTCAGCAATCACCCGAGCAATGATATAGGGCTGCGGCAACATTCCGGAGGACAATGGAGCACCGGCAATCAGAGCCGCATGCAGGGGGGAAACAGTAGTCGTTTCAATAAAACCACTGGCCGTTTCAGCTCGCTGATATGGAGTTTCCGGACAACACACTACACTTGAAGAAACCGGCAGATCAAAACTCAAAGGACGATTGAAAGCGAAAGTTTCCGCCAGCTGCAAAAGTTCCGGTGCGGCAAAATAGTCAATTCCGAATTTGCCGAATACCGGATTGACACTACGGGCAAAAGCTTTTTCGAAAGAGACCTCGGAAGACTGGTAACGATAACGAGATTTACTCAGTCCAAGTTGAAATTTATAAAGGGTATGATGCCGACCCACAACTGGAAACCGGGTATGCCGGGAGATACCTTTTTTCTCAAGAACCCCGTAAGCAGTCACTATCTTAAACAGTGATGCAGCCGGAAACGAAGAGACCAGACAGAGGTTTCCCAACTCTTTCGGCAAGATACTTCCGTTCTCGTCGGCATGACGATAGTAAGCCATCGCCTCTATCGCCCCGGTTTTTAAATTCACCAACACGCCAGCCCCGAGCTGAGGATGATAACGCCGCAACAGAGTCAGCAAACTAAGCTGTAGTTTTTTTTCAATGGTCGTAAAAACAGTCAGTGACGAACCGGTTTTAGAAATTGAACCAATTACCGTTGTCGGTGGCGGAGTCGAAAAATAGTTGTCGGGAAGAAGACCAGCCAACTCTCCGGGCTTGAGAGACTGTTGCCAGAGATCCGGTTTGAGAGGAGAGAATGAATCTTTGGCAACCAACAGGGGTACTAATTTAGTTTGTCGCCCAACAAGCAAAAAGACGAACCCCGTCAATACCAGAAAAACTACTCCGGCAAAGAGAATACGCTGCCAAGGCACGTCACCCCTATAAAAGCGAGCCCACCAGATCAACCATAGATTATTACGCAAGAGAGTTCAAATCCCGTCAAGTTTGGAATCGGCGGACACCAACAAAAGTGTTGTCAGGGAACATAAAAACGCCCCCTGAGCCCTTGAAAAGCAACCAGAGGGCACCATTAATATTCATTAAATTTAAGGAGAGATCAATGAACCTGAACCGCCTTCATCCGGGGGCTGGTGTAGTGAGCAAAATCCTTAACAATTTGCTCAGCCCGCCCGGACGACAGCCAGAAAGAATCAGGAGACTGAGAAGAGAGAGCCGGATATTTATCATTCTCAGGGGCCAGAAGTGCAAGGGAAAACTCCTCACCCGCGCCCTTTAGCATGACCCGATAAACCGCTTTTTCAAACTCTTCCAGCTGACCATTCTCAATAAAACTCTCACACCGCAGATCAGAAAGATTTTTGAGCAGCTCAGAGACCGCATCAGCCCCTACCGGAGCCCCGTTCTCCTGCCGCCAGAGAGCCACCGGCCGATCTGTTTTTACAGCCTCTGCATCAGTTTCAGACTTAACCTTGGTCATCCGTAGAACCCGGATTTCCCCATCCTTTTGGCGCTGCAAAACAATTTCATCAAAACCGGCCAGCGTCTTTTCACTAACTTCAAAAACCTTTTTATCACGTAGTTCAGCAACGGTCGAGAAAAAATTACTTTTCAGATTACCCAAAGCCTGATAGACTTTGGGATCATCCTTAAGCATCACGTAGGTCTGCTTTAAGCTGGTGCTGCTTTTCCCGATCTGCAGTTCCCGCATTAGCTGATCCGTATGATAGAGCTTAACCTTAATTTTTTTCTCCGGGGTCAACTCATAGAGCTGATAATTCCCCTTCTCCGAGATCAAAGCGGTCAACTTGAGACCCTTGACCACACCGATCATTTTTTCAATGCGGGTGACATTAGCCCGATACTGCTCCGGCCCGACCACCCATTTACCCTCAACCAAACGGCTCTCGACCAACTTGCCGGACTTCTCGATAACGAGCCGATCTACAGCCTTTTCCAAAACCGGTTGTACCGGCAATTGATAGTTGGTACGCCCTTTTTTCTGGTAGAAAAGCAGGGCCCCGAGACCGATAATTACAACCACTAACAGAAGATACTCTTTTTTCATAATTTTACCATCCAGTTGTCAATTGTGATTTGTGACTCCTACCCTCACTCCGCAAACATCTGTCTGAGTTTACGGCGGCGGGCACCGCGCCTCAACCAGGCGATCAAGCCGGCAAAGATGACCAGTAACGGCAGCCCCACCAAGTTAGCCCCTTTGATCAAGCTGCGGCTATCCGGAGAAATCTCAACCAACGGATTAAAACGCTGGGTTTTACTACGCAACACTGCCAGTTTCTGGCGGTCATTAAGATAATCAATCATATTCATCAAAAGCTGGGCATTGGGAGTCATCCCCATTTCATCGACAATATTATTGCGCAGGATCTCGGTCGAACCGACCACGATCATCCGACCGGGCCGGCCTTTATCAAGATGTTCGCCGCGACTCTCAAGTCCACCCTCTTCGAACAATGAAGTCAGAATTTTACCCTCTTCGGGCTCTTTATCCTTAATCTCCTCTTCCTCGACAACTTCCGGCTTTTCCGGTACCGGACGGTCTTTGAAGTAGCTCGTAAAAGAGCCCTCGAGAAGATAGGCCAGAGCATAACGATTGAGCTCGACACCATCTGCCGGAGGCAGCATCATCGCCGGATCGAGATTGATCTGATCCTGCATCAGCCAGGATTTAGAGGAGGAGGAGAAAAGCTCTTCCACTTTAACATCGGCCCCGGCAAGTTTTTCATCAACCTTGATCGGTGCCGCCTTAAGCATCACCAAACCTTTTATATTCCGAATGAAAGGATAATCCTTATTGATATTTTGGCTCTCAATCAAAGGCGCAAAGTGAAGAGCTCGCTCACCACCACCCTGGGCCTGAGGAAGCTGCTGTTTAAAACACTCATGATCCATGACATAGGCCTGTTCAATTGTAACACCATAGTGAGCAAGCAGTTTTTCCAAGCCTGTAGCCAGGGGTTCATAGGTCGGCCCCTGCCCCATCATCATCATCTCCCGGGACGGCATCGCCTCTTTGAACGGATCATAGAAGAGAGCCAGGTTATTACCTTTAAGCAGGAATTGATCAAGCAGATAGAGTTCATAATCACTAAAGGTTTCAGTCGGCCGGGCGATAATCAAGGTCCTGATTCCGTTAAGAGAACTCATCTTCTCCAGGGTTATCATCTCGGGGGCATACTCTTGACTGAGCAGGGCATTAAAGTTGGAAGCCGTTTCGGGTCGGGGCTGGCCCGGCATCGCCATCGCCGCCTGCAGCGGCATGGTGCCATGACTACTCAAATAACCGATCTTTTCATTGATACCGACAACATCCTCGATCGCGACATTCAACATCACCTCAAGATCTTCAAGCGAAGACAATATATACCGCATACCGAAAATCGGCATATTGACCGCATTAATCACCCGTAAATCCTGACGCTGATCGGCATAAGAAACCGTCAAACCGGCATAACCATTGTCACCGGGAACCGGCTGGCCTTGACGATTACTAAATTCATTCCACTTAAGCTCCATCAACTGACGGTCAAGAGCCATCTTCACCGCCTCGGAAGCCTTGGAAGGATCATAAAAAGAAAACTCAAGCCGGTCATAGAGCCGATCGTTGAGACGACTGACCATACTCTTGATTGACTCCGGCAAGGATTCAAGGTTGTTAAGGTTCATATAGGGGCCCACCACTTCCAGAGATGAGGAGAGAAAAAGATCGATCTTGATCTTTTCCGGCAGGGCCAGCAGACGGCTGATCTTGTTATTCATCAGCCGGATAGCCGTCGTCAACTGATATTCAAGCCCCTCGGTAGCCGTAATTGCGGGCAGCGATTCAACCAGATCACCATGGATTATAACCAGCCCCATATAGGCTTTCTGAAATTTCACTTCATCTTGTTCTATAGCCCGAATCTGAACCGGCTGGATACCGTAACTTGCGGCCAACTCCTGGTTTAAGAGAGCGGTTTCATCATCACCCGCAGGATTATAAAACTGATAATTGAAATAGTTATTACCGGCCAGAGCATACTCCTGCAGGAGATCATGAACATATCGTTCAACCCCGTTGTAAGGGGCCGGCAGATTAGCCGAAAAGAAAACTTTAAAGGTCAGAGGTTCGGAGAGGGTAGCAACCACCTCTTTACTGACCGATGAGAGTGAATAGACACGGTTGGCGGTCAAATCGATTCGGGTAAAAAGGTTGACCCCGACAAGATTGATCAGCACCACAACGATAACATAGAGCAGGACTTTACCATAACGTCCGAAAAGGCCGCTTTTTACTGTACGATTATCCGTTTTCACGGTGAAAACCTCCTATCTTTTCTCTTTGAGCACAAAGGTCGTGGCATAAAGAGCGAGAAACATTATACTTAAGAAATAGAGCAGATCCCTGGTATCGATGATCCCGCGGGAAATATTTTGAAAATGAGTCGTCGAACCAAGATAGGCGAAGACCGCCAAAACACTCTCCGGAACAAAGAAGAGCATGCGATCAAAAATGGTCAACATAAAACAGATCGCCATCCCGATAATAAAGGCAACAATCTGGTTTTTAGTCAGGGATGAGGCAAAAAGACCAATCCCGGCATAGGCCCCGGCCAAGAGCAAAGCCCCGCAATAGCCTCCGAAAACCGGTCCCCAGTCAAGATCACCGAGGGCCGCCACACTTACAGCGTAGGCGAGTGTCGGCAGGAGCATCAAAGCAATAAAGACGAGAGCTGCCATAAATTTACCGACAACAATACCGGAATCAGAGATCGGCAAAGTCGAGAGCAACTCAAAAGAACCACTGTTAAGCTCCTCTGAAAAAAGCCGCATGGTTATCGCTGGCACAATAAAAGCGAAGATGATCGGCAACAAACTAAAGAAATTTCTCAACTCAGCCTGGTTATAGAGGAAAAAAGTCGAAAAGAAAAACCATCCCGACAGCAACAAAAATGTTGTTATCACTATATAGGCGATCGGAGAAAAGAAGAAACCTCTGAGCTCCTTTTTAAAAACGGTCAACGCACCACTCATAACTAATTCTCCCGTGTCAGCTGGGCAAAGACATTCTCCAGGGTCTCAGTCCGCCGGTGAAAATCAAGCAGATCCCAACCCTGTTCACGAATCACCCGGTAGAGAGCTGGACGAATATCTTCATCTTCTTTGCTGAAAATTGCCATTTTAACCAGACCTTCGTCAACTTCCGAAAGGTCTTCAAGATCTACAACCCCGGCGACCTGATTAAACTCAGTGCTAACCCTCTGCGCATCAGGATGCTGCAGGGTTACATCAACCACCGCACCACCGCTAAACTCCCGAACCAGACGATCAGTCGCCCCGTCAGCCACGATAGCCCCGCGATTAATGATCACGACCCGGTCACAGGTGGCCTCGGCCTCACTTAAAATATGGGTTGAAAAAACCACCGTTTTCTCTCTACCGATATCTTTGATCAATTGCCTGATCTCAACAATCTGATTAGGGTCAAGGCCCGAAGTAGGTTCATCAAGAACCAGGATTTCAGGATCTCCCATCATCGCATGAGCCAGACCGACGCGCTGTTTATAACCTTTGGAGAGTTCATGAATCGCTTTGTAAACCACCTCTTTAAGCCCGCAAAGCTCAACCAACTCGGTAATTCGCTTAACCCGAGAACCACCATCGAGACCTCGCATGGCTGCGACATAAGCAAGATAATCATAGACCAGCATCTCGCCGTACAGAGGGGCGGATTCCGGCAGATAACCGATCATACTCTTGATCTCAAGTGGATTATCCAAAACATTATAATCTTTGACTTGAATGTTGCCCGATGAAGGTTGCAAAAAGCAGGTCAAAATCCTCATAGTTGTCGTCTTACCGGCCCCATTCGGGCCGAGCAGACCTAAAATCTCGCCTTTGTTAATGGTAAAATCAAGCTCTTTCAAAACTTGGGAATCACCATAAAACTTGTTTAAACCCTGTACTTCAATCACGTTAAAAACACTCCTGTACTAAAGTCCGTTCAAACTGATTACAATCTTTACAAAGTTACTAAGAAACTAAATAAATCGAGGTTTCCGAAAAACTGACCGGAAACCTCGCTTACCACTCCCGACACGCTATTTGCAACCTACAACAAGCGACCGGATACTAAACTAAAACAGATAAAAGTCAAGCCTCTTTCGACAGTAAAAAATTATTTTTTCCTAATTTTATTGAGGGGACACCTTACTCAATTATCCAAGATCATGACGACCCCAAACACCCGCAAAACAGCCTCCTAGGAGGCATAGCTTACGGATCCTCCTCTTCGAGGCGGTGGGCGGCGGCGTCAAGCCCCAACAAGCTGGCCGATTCTGCGGCGGGCAGGGTTTCCACATCCCTTAACTTTTTCTCCATCGCCCGGGTGCGAACCCCGGTCATTTCGATGGTGTTGGATGCCGTATCGAGCTGTTTCTTGACTTTTGCCAAAACATCCTCAAACTTGCCGAACTCCGTCTTCACCGCCGAAAGCACCGTCCAAACCTCACTCGACCGCTTTTCGATGGCCAAAGTCCGAAACCCCATCCGTAAACTATTTAAGATTGCAGCCAGAGTCGTCGGCCCCGCCACCACAACCCGGGACTGCTGTTGCAACTTCTCGACCATTCCGGGCTGCCGCAAGACTTCCGAATAGAGCCCCTCGGTCGGCAGAAACAAGATGGCAAAATCAGTCGTATGGGGCGGATCAATATACTTGTCGGCAATATCTTTCGCTGAAACAGAGACGGCCCGAATCAAGGCGGCAGTTGATTTTTCAACCGCCTCGGAATCCGCAATTTCGGCCGCATCCAGCAACCTCTGGTAATCTTCCTGAGGAAACTTGGAATCTATCGGCAACCAGATTGATGACGACTCATCCGACCCCGGAAGACGGATGGCGTACTCTACAATTTCACCGGAGTCGGCTTTGGGCTGAACATTCCGGGCAAATTGATCGGGTGTCAATATCTGTTCAAGAATATCACCAAGCTGAAATTCACCCCAGGTACCGCGAGCCTTGACATTGGTCAACATGCGTTTGAGATCACCGACACCGTTCGCGAGATTCTGCATATCGCCAAGACCACGCTGCACCGCCTCAAGCCGCTCACTAACCAGTTTAAATGATTCTCCAAGCCGTTTTTCTAATGTACTCTGCAGCTTTTCATCAACCGTCTGCCGCATTTGCTCCAATTTCTTCTCATTGCTTTCCTGCAATAACTGCAACTGTTTTTCAACACTCTCCCTAAGCTTGTCAAAACGGATTTCATTTGCATCAACGATCAACTTGATTCGTTTTTCAACTGCCGCCAAACTCTCCTGTTGTGATCTCCCGATCGCGTTAACAGTCTTGACCACAGTCTCATTAGCGGTTCTCTGCGCCCCCGACACCTCTTCCCGCAGCCGACGAGAAGCTTCCGCACTTTCACTGCGACCGGCACGAAACTCCCGGCGAACAACCTCCCCGACATCAATCCTGTGACCATCCGTAACCTTTTTCAAAATAACCAGCAACAAAACAATGCTGATCCCCGAAAAAATTTCCGCCAGCCAACCTGAAATCATTTCCCAATATATCACTTCCATTGTCGCATCTCTTCATCCATCTCCCATAATTTTTTTAACGAATAGATGTTTTTCCTGCTAACGCCCGGACTCCCCAACCGGGGATCATGAAAACCGACGACCTCTAAATTGCTGGTCGGACAGAGTTCCAGACAGATGTTGCGCTATCGCCGCAGCATGCCCTAAAATCGCTGATCCGGTCAACTAGCCGGGCCGCTCGTAAGCGGCAAAACCATGTTCATGTTCGGTGCGAAGAGCAAAGCGCGGCCAGGTGGCGGCAAAAAGATGCTCTGCTAAAACCTCATCAGAAAGATTAACCAGCAACGCCGCACAATTAGCACTTCGATCACCTATTTTAAGCAACTCCGGCCACCCCCATGGCCACTCTTTCTCTTGCAAAAGCCCGGCTACTCGAACCAGTGCCGCTTTTTTTCATCCTCAAATAAAGCTTGCCAAACCGTCGCCAGATAGTTACCCGGCCCATACTTCATCTTTTTCTGCCAACAGCGTTGACAAAGATCAAAATAGACGACAAAATCTTCATCTTCAATAATCCGCCTGACCGCCTGGCGCAAACGGACGATGACGACCTCCGTCGCCTCAACCTCAAAGACCGATTTCTGTACCCTTAAGCCAAAACCCTCCAGAATTTCAGCCGTCCGCCGCAGTCATTTAGGCTGAGAGATATCGTAACAGACAAAATAGATCATGATGAAATGTTCATCTCTTCAAAAAGACGGAAAATAATGGTGGTATCTATAGTAAAAATCGCCTTACAGATTAAACTGCTGTCACACATATAGCGCAATGTCAACTAATTTTCTCAAAAGACTTTTTTCATCCATAGAGCCAACTATAACAGCCGGCGAACCATGGAAATGCAGTCTGACCACCAGCAACTTGACAATATTTACACACGGGTGTAAGACATAATTATAGGAACAACGGGGGAACCATGAAAAAGCAAAAGCTGGTCAAGGAGCTTAAAAGTAGAGGGGCCAAACTTCTTCGGCAGGGCGGCCGCCATGAGTTCTGGGAGAGTAAAAACGGTTACCGTTTTCCGATTCCACGACATGCTGAAATCGATGAAAATCTTGCCAGAGAAATCCTTAAGCAGGCCGACAGATAGAGACTCTCCCGCTCTACTTGTTTCCGGTTTTGGGTATGGAGGCAGTTATGACAACTTATTACGCAATCTTTTATCAGCTTGAAAATGGTGACTGGGGCACCCGTTTTCCCGATGCCCCGTCAATCCACACCAGCGGCAAAGATATCGATGAGGCCTTACTTATGGCGATGGATGCATTGAGCGGCCTGATGGTTATTGGTCGTAAAGGCAGAGAATATAACACTCCCCGGACCTTTGCCAAGATCAGGGAGGAGGCTGTCGCCGGAGAACTGGTTTTTCCGGTGCTGCCCAATGAAAAGATCATGGAGGAGTACAAGCCGAAAAAACGCGTCAATGTCATGGTGCCGGTCGATCTGCTCGAAAGAGTCGGTGAAGTGGTGAAGAATACCACCGGCCTTGACCGTTCGAAGTTCTTCTGCCGGGCGGCCGAAAAATATCTGAGCGAACTAACCTGAACAATCGCACCCAATCACACGGCACTTCTACGATCAAAGATGATAACAATTATAATAGTCCTCATTGAACAAAAACCGGAACAGGCACCAATTAATTTGAATTTGGCGCTCTTTGTTGCCAAATATCCTTCAGTTGCCTTTTTTGCCTTTGCACAACCCCAGGGTGGTTTTGTTCTACCCCTCTAAAGATAACAGCGCTGTATAAATTTAATAAATTCTAAACTTATCTTTCACAATAGTGTACAAGGCAAGGTGACCTTTGCTCAGGGAGAGATAATCATTGTTGAATTTACATGAAATCATTGGGGTGCGGCTTGGCGAATGAAGGTTAGATATCGCTGGATTGGCAATTACACTATGGCCTTGAACCGTGGCTGGCGGAAACCCTGATTGATCAGCAACGTTATCGAAGAAGCGTAGAGCCACACTGCGTAAACTTTCTCCAAAAGAACGTGCGCCGGTTGATAAATGTACTCGTTATTTCTTCAATAAAAAACCGTATCTTCGGTATGATCACTATTTGGCAAAAGGGCTTCCAATTGCAACCGGTGTAATTGAAGGCAATGCGGAACGTCTTGATTCATGAATATTTTGGGAGTTAAAGTCGTTAAAGCCTTATTTTTGACTGGAAAAGCAGTATTTATGGAAGTTTACCTGCACCAAAATAGAGAGGGGAGCCGAATATGAAAATGTTGAGAATAGAATTAATAGCAATGTTGAGAATGTTTGTAATCGGTGGTGGGAAAAATGGAATGATTCGCATGCTGGTTTTCGGATTGATAGTTGCGGCCCTCTCTGTTGGGTTTTACCGGCTCCGCCTGGCGGAGGCTGCCCCTACCCCACCAGTGATTGACGGCTCCACCGCCACATTTACGGGCCCTCAGTATTGGGGAATTTCAAACTGTGTTTACCCGGGTCTTTGGCCCGATTTTTCCACGCCGCCCATTACCACCATCGTTGTCAATAACCTTACCTATGATATCATCGCGGATACTCCATACTCTGCCGGTATTTATATGGGATTTGACGCTCGTAGTGGAGAAAACGGCGATGACAAAGCATATACTGGTGAGGACGGCAAGGATGGAGGCTCGGCCGCAAACCTGACCCTTACCTATGATGGCGGCAATTATCTTATAGTTCCGGCAGAAGGTCTCGATGGCATGGTTGTTTTCAGTGATGGCGGTGATGGCGGTGATGGCGGCCAGGGCAGCAGCGGTATTGCCATTGTCCCGCATGGGGGTAACGGCGGCACCGGAGCATCCGGTGGTGCGCTCGAGCTTAGCAGTAACGGCGGCATCCAAATTCCAAGTGGCTTTGGTATCTATCTGAGAAGCCTTGGAGGCAACGGGGGCGACGGCGGAGATGCGAAAGCCGGCTTGGTCAATGCCTACGGCGGTGATGGTGGCAGCGGCGGGGTTGGTGGGGCGATCACCGTGGATAGCAACAGTAATATCTCTTCGTCAGATGTTGCTATTATGGCTGATAGTATAGGTGGTGCGGGCGGCCAGGGTGGCACGGCCAAAACCGGCGGCAAAGGACAAGGGGGGCATGCCGGTACCGGAGGTGCGGGCGGCCAGGTTATGGTTACCAGCAGAGGCAGCCTCACGACTACCGCAGATGCACCAGGTATCTCCGCCACCAGTCAGGGCGGAAGAGGCGGTCAGGGAGGAGAGGGTGACGGCAACAAAGCGGTGGGTGTAAATGGCAACACCGGCGGGGCTGGTGGCCATGTGACGGTTACCAGCACGGGCAGCATCACGACTAAAACGGATGGAGGCGGCATCTATGCTACTGGTCTGGGCGGCGACGGGGGTGCTGGAGGACCGGGTAATGGAACGGCTTCTTTTGGGGCTCAAGGGGGCAGCGGCGGTTCTGGAGGGACGGTGGATGTAGTCAACCAGGGGGTGATCTCCATGCAGGGCAATAATATTCAAGAAATTGACTATTACGGTATCTTTGCCCTAAGTCAGGCTGGTCTGGGCGGCGAAGGAGGGTCAAGCAAAGGTGGCGGCGGCACCGCAGGCGATGGCGGAGGAGGAGGCAGCGGCGGCGCAGTATCCGTGAATAATCAGGCCGACATTGCCGCGGCCGGCAATCTATACCAAGGCATTTTGGCTGCAAGCCGGGGAGGCGCTGGCGGAGAGGGGGGAACCAGCAAAGAAGGCACCAAGTCACATGCTGGAGACGGCGGTGACGGCGGAGGTGGGAATACGGTAAATGTTGACAGCAAAGGTAATATCGAGACGTCCGGCACTGGCATTTATGCTGAGAGTACTGGAGGCGACGGTGGTAAGGGCGGTTTGGGCGGCGGCACAGATGGTCAAGGCGGCAATGGTCATATCGGGGGCGCGGGGGGCCATGTGACAGTGACTAACACAGGTAGCATCACTGCTAACACGGATGGACACGGCATCTATGCCCTCAGCCAGGGCGGTGTGGGCGGTCATGGCGGAGATGGGGAAGGTGTCGATGGTATCGGCCATAATGGGGGTAACGGTGGGTTTGCAGGCTCAGTAGATATAACCAACGAGGGTAGCATCACGGTTCAGGGAAATAATCGGAACGGCATATATGCTCTCAGCCAGGCCGCCAGTGGCGGTAAAGGCGGAGACGGTTACGGCGTCGGCGGTAAGGGCGGAGACGGCGGTGTCGGGGGTACCGGTGGCACTATCTCAGTAGAAAATGAAGGCGGCATAACCTCGTCCGGTGACGAATCCCAAGGCATCATGGCAGCAAGTTGGGGCGGCTCCGGCGGCGATGGCGGCAGCGGAGAAGGGTTGGTAGGCATCAGCGGAGCGGGAAAAGGCAGCGGTCCCGGCGGTAATGTCGGGGTTACCAACAGCGGCGTCATCCAGACTGCAAGTCATACCTCCCGAGGGATCTTCGCCCAGAGTGTGGGCGGTTTTTCTGGCAGCGGCAGCTCAGCCTACGGATTATTCGCCTTTGGTGCCGACGGAAACAGCGCTGGCGACGGTGGTGAAGTGGATGTCGCCAACGATGGCGATATTACCACCATTGGCGTTGATTCAGAGGCTATTTTTGCCCAGAGCGTGGGCGGCGGCGGCGGCAGCGGCGGCTCTTCCGGCGGATTATTCAGCATGGGCGGCGATGGGAAGGCAGGCGGTGCGGGTGGAGTGGTAACGGTTTCCAATTCCGGTAAACTCAAGACATCCAATAATGAAGCCGGCGGCATTTTTGCCCAGAGTATCGGCGGCGGCGGCGGTGACGGCGGCGCCACCATCAACGCCACCCCTTTGGTCACTGTATCCATAGGCGGCCAGGCTGGCAACGGCGGCAACGGCGGCCAGGTCAATGTGACCAGCAGCAATGAAATTACCACAGCAGGAATAAATGCATCCGGCATCCACGCCCAAAGCGCTGGCGGCGGCGGCGGGGCCGGGGGATATGCTATCGGTGCCACTGCCAATCCCCTACCCATAGTCACCTTTGACTTTTCTTTGGGCGGTAGCGGCGGAGATGGCGGCGATGGTGACCAGACAATGGTCAACAGTTCCAGCGCCATTACCACCTCAGGGGATTATGCTTACGGCATCTTTGCAGAGAGCCTGGGTGGTGGCGGCGGGGCCGGAGGCTTCAGCGTGGCCGCTAATGCTTCCGACAGCACCGCAATCACCATAGGCATTGGCGGTAGCGGGGGCAAGGGCGGCAACGCTCAAAAAGTGGGAGTTACCAGCGGCGGAGATATCTCAACCTCCGGTTTGCATGCCCATGGCCTTCTGGCACAAAGTGTGGGCGGCGGTGGCGGCGCGGGGGGATACAGCGCCACCGGTTCCCTGGGAGTGACCGGATCGGTTGACTTTAGCCTGGGGGGTAGCGGCGACTCCGGCGGCGACGGAGGGGAAGTTGTTGTTTCAACCAACAGCGGCAATATCCTCACGTCAGGAAAAATGGCCTCCGGCGTTCTGGCCCAAAGTGTGGGCGGCGGCGGCGGGGCCGGAGGATTCAGCATCGCCGCATCGGCCGGTCTTGTTGCCGGTTCGATTAGCCTGGGCGGCAGTTCCGGCTCCGGCGGCTCTGGAAGCATGGTGGGCGTCACCAACAAGGCGGATATTAGCACCAGCGGCGAGAACTCCCACGGCATCCTGGCTCAGAGTGTGGGCGGCGGCGGTGGTGTGGCCGGATACAGCCTTTCAGCCGATCTGGGTGTGGGGGCTTTAGGTTTCTCCCTGGGCGGCAGCGGAGAAGGGGGCGGTCTGGGCAATATCGTTACCCTGGGAAATTATGGCGATATACATACCATGGCCGCAGGCTCCCATGGAATTTTGGCCCAGAGTGTGGGCGGCGGCGGTGGTGCCGGGGGTTGGGCCGGAACGGGCGCCATGAGTTTTGGCGTTCAGGCTGGCGATGTTACCATTCCAGCCCTTTCCCTGTCGGTTGCCTTAGGCGGCAAGGGCGGTCCGGGCGGCAGCGCCCAAAAGGTCAGCGTCCATAATTATGATTCTGGCGGCATCCTCACGGATATGGCGGGTTCATACGGTATTTTAGCTCAAAGCATTGGCGGGGGCGGCGGCGACGCTGGCTGGGCGACTGCGGCCGCGTTCAATTTTTCGGCGGGCAAAACCTATTCCGCTAATATTTCCGTTGCCCATGGCGGCACAGGAGGAGACGGAGGAAAAGGCGGTGAGGTGGAAGTTATCAACGAAGGGATCATTCAAACCTCAGCGGTAAAGTCCCTTGGCATCCTGGCCCAAAGTATTGGCGGCGGTGGCGGCAATGGCGGATTGAGCGCGGCCATCACCATGGAGGTAAGTACCCCGTCCGCATCCACATTTAGCACCGCTGTCAGTTTAGGCGGCAAGGGCGGCAAGGGCGGCTCAGCATCGGCAGTCAAGGTCGAATCTTTTGAATCTGTCTCCACCCAAGGAGATGATTCAACGGGGATTCACGCACAAAGCATCGGTGGCGGCGGCGGCAACGGCGGTGCCAGCCTGACGGGTATGCTGGGCTTCAGCAAAGATCCTGTCCAATTGGGCTTGAGCGTCGGCGGCAGCAGCGAGGGCGGCGGAGATGGCAGTCAGGTAACCCTGAATTCCAATGGTAACGTTACCACCCACGGCGATCAGGCGGTGGCCCTCCTCGCTCAGAGCCTCGGTGGCGGCGGCGGCAACGGCGGAATCAGCTTCAATGGAGAAATCGCTGTGGAAGAGGCGAAAAGTTTTGCGGTCACCGTGGGCGGATCTGGCGGCACCGGCGGTGATGGCGGTGACGTGCAGGTCTCCTCGGATGGTGTTGTTTCCACCTTCGGGAGCGATTCCCATGGCATTTTTGCCCAAAGCGTGGGCGGTGGCGGCGGAATTGGAAATTTTGCCGGCACCGGGGTTCTCGGTTTTCAAGAAAGTAAGGGATTTTCCATCAACCTGGCGGTTAACGTGGGCGGGTCCGGCGGTACTGCCGGGATTGGCAGCGCCGTTCATGTGGACAACCAGGCCGACATTTCAACATCAGGTGAGAATTCCTACGGCGTTTTTGCCCAGAGTATCGGCGGTGGCGGTGGGGTCGGGGGAGCCGGTTTTACCGGCCAAGCGAACGTAAAGATTCCCGAATCCGGTTCTAGTTGGAAACTGGGGGTGAGTGTGGGCGGCAACGGCGGCGACGGCAATCACGGTGGCACCGTACAAGTTGACAGTTATGGGAACATCCATACCAGCGGATATGCTTCCCATGGCATTTTTGCCCAGAGCATCGGCGGCGGCGGCGGTGAAGGCGGTGCAGGCCGTAACTTTGCGCTGATTTTATCAAATCCTGAACTAGAGCCGGGGAGCATCTCCAGCCTGGTTGCTTCTATAGGCGGCAACGGTGGCGGGACCAGCAACGGCGACGCTGTTACCATATTTAACAACGGTAATATCACCACGGAAGGAGAATATGCCAAAGGTATTTTTGCCCAAAGCGTGGGCGGCGGCGGCGGCGCGGGAGGCTCAAACAAGGGCTACTCGAAACGTACTACACTTATACCAGGCACTGTCTTTGTCAAAGTGGGCGGTGATGCGGGCAGCAGCGGCAACGGCGGAAGCGTCAATCTCACAAACAGCGGCGTAATTACGACTTCCGGGGAAGGCTCCCACGGCATCCAGGCCCAGAGCGTCGGCGGCGGCGGCGGCATCGGCGGGGAAGGCGCACTCAGCCTGTTGACGCGGAGCATTGGCATCGGGGGCGCTGCGGGAGCGGCTGGTGACGGGGGGGACGTTACTGTTAACAACTCCGGAGCGATCAACACCGATGGAGACGGGGCGCATGGGATTAGGGCGCAGAGCGTGGGCGGCGGCGGCGGAGATGCCGGATGTGTCACCAGGTTTCAGACGGAATATGCCGATATCGGCATCGGCATCGGCTGGGCCGGGGATGGTGGCGGCGGCGGAGACGGCGGAAAGGTGACCATCACCAACGCATCCGATATCACCACCCGTGGTGCAAGTGCCCACGGCATTTTTGCGCAAAGCGTGGGCGGTGGCGGCGGCGAGGCTGGCGAAGTGGGTTATGGACCGGGCGCTGTGGTCAACTATCTTTTAGGCAGCGTCGGCGACGAAGGCTCCGGTGGTTCGGTGAACGTCAGCAACACCGCTAATATCACCACTCTGGGTGACAATTCCGTTGGCATCTTCGCTCAGAGTGCTGGCGGCGAGGGAACTGGCGGCGAGGTGAATATTTCGGCGGCGGGTGACATTCTGTCTTCCGGAGTGAATTCAAACGGAATTGTCGCACAGAGCCTCGGTCTTGAAGGCAGCAGCAATATCTCAATCAGTATTAACTCAGGCACCGTACAAGGCGGCGTCGGCGGCTCTGGCGTGGTTTTCATGGACGGCTCCGCCAACATGTTGACCAACCGCGGCACCATCACCACATTGGACGGGATAAATGGTTCCGCGGTTGAAAGCCTTATCGGCGACGGTGGAGAAGGCGTTGCTGGAAATGAGACTATTAATAATTACGGCGTCATCACCGGGTCGGTGGATCTGGGTGGAGGCAACAACGCTTTTCACAACTATCAGGGAGCTACTTTCAACGCGGGTTCGAAGATCAACCTGGGCGCAGGCAAACTTTTCACCAATGACGGAACTATCAGCCCCGGCGGCGGTTCAAACGAATTTACATCGGTTCTCACCGGCGATTTTACCCAGACGGCTGCAGGCATTTTTAAAGTCACCCTCAATGAAGGCGGCGGTTGCGGCCAGTTGCAGGTTTCGGGTACGGCCAGCCTGGACGGCACCCTGGAATTGAATTATGGATCGGGGCCGTTTGTTACAGGCGCCACCTATGATATTTTGACTGCCAACTCAGTGCAAGGTTTGTTTTCCCAAGAGGTTTTATCCTCAACCCCGTTGTTAAGCTTTTCCACCGATTATCTTCCCAGGGCGGTCGAGTTGACAGTAAACCCGGAAAGTTTTACTACGGTGGCCCAAAACGGTCACGAAATGATTTTAGGTAAGTTCCACGACAGCGTTCTGGCATCTGCCGACAATGATTTT
>DAOVTG010000022.1 GCA_030633185.1 Deltaproteobacteria bacterium | reverse complement strand
TTAGAACTCTACCTGGCCCATGCCCCGGATTCATTCGAGTTACAAGATTTGGCTAAAGAGTATGGCGCCGATAAAGACCGCTTTGAAAAAGAGTCCTCATTCTGCATCCATTGTGGCCTCTGTGTCAGATACTGTAACGAGGTCAAGCAGAAAAATGCGGTCGGCTTTGTCGACCGCGGTGCCCGCAAAGAGATCTGTTTCATACCCGAAATAGCCGCCAAAGAGTGCTGGGACTGCAAAGAGTGCTTCCCGCTCTGCCCGACAGAGGCCCTGCAAGCCGCCTACGTCTTATCTCAGGCCCTGTTCACTCCGCAAAAATAACAAATTCGCTATATCCGTTTAAAATATCAAAGCCCGCAGCCGGAAATTGTCCGCCTGCGGGCTTTTTCTTTATTGACTTATCTTGATGCTGATGATTACTGAGTTACGGTTAAAGGTGAGGCCTTTCTTTTGCAGGTGTTCCCGCTTTGCTCAAGTCTATGAGGCTATGGGAGAGCACGCTAAAGCTGCGGAGTATTATCAAGTCGGCTGAGTTTGCCGCTACGAATGAGGGGTTTGAGCAAAAATCTGTGGATATGTATCTGGAAGATGCAATGAGGATGGAATCTGTGGGATAGAAATTATTCAGTTCTACGATTTAAATTAACTTTTTCGGAAGTTCACCGCTGGAATATTGAGATGTGAAACCAGCGGTATTTCGTTAAATAAGGCGTCATTCAACAGACACTCCAATTTTATCGAAAACAATCAGGTTTAGAGAATATTTGGAATGGGCAGATGCCCATGGAACATTGGCAGAGATTTTTGAATTCATGACGAATCTTCCAGAGGAAGAGTGGTATCATGGAGAATAAAAAACTGCCGAACCAGCGGGTTGACACTAATGTGAAAACGCCCATCGAGTCAGGCAAAGAACAAGGCACAGCTGGTCACCCATAACGTTCGGCTTGACAAACTAACCGCATACAAGTACAATTGTACCCATGAAAATAATAGCAGATACAAATACGTTTTTAGCCGTCACTCTTTATGAACCAGAGAGGGATGAAATTATTAGACTTACACTTGGTCATGAGTTGGTTGCACCAGATGTGTTGCCATTTGAGATCGGCAATGCTTTATCGGCTCTGCTTAAAAGACATAGGTTAAGCCCTAAAGAACTGATTAATGTTTGGGATGCTACCCAAGGAATACCTGTTGACCTGCGGAGAATTGATATCCGGAAAGCACTTGAAATTGCCTCTCAATTCAACATTTACGCTTACGATGCCTATTTTTTAACATGTGCCGTTTCTTTGCAAAGTCCATTAATTACTCTTGACCGTCGTATGAGGGAAGTTGCCAAAAATTTAGGTATACGTATTTTGGAGGTGTCCCATTGAAGGTTTATACATATTCAGAAGCTCGCCAAAAACTTTCAGCCGTCCTGGACATGGCCCGTTCAGAAAAGGTGATTATCAAGCGCCGGGGTGGAGAGACTTTTACAATTTTATTCAAAAAGCCAATGAAAATTTCTCCGTTTGATGTACCGGGAATCAAAACCAGCGTAACCACCAATGATATTCTTGATGCGATTCGGGATTCTCGTTCAGGAAGAGCCGAACCATAAGGATTGAGTCGACCCTTAAGGCGGTTGGCCAAAATAAATCATCCAAAAATTCTGTTTAAATCACGCACGAGCAGGATTGATATCGACGAAATATTTCCCGAGTTTAGGATGTTGTAAAATGCGTTGCTCATAATTTTGCATCTCCTGCTTAGTGAGTTTTAGTCCAGAATCATATTTTTTCTCAACCATTTCAATGTCTGGAATATTTCCTTTCCAGGACATTGTAGACGCAAGCCCCAAGACTTTATCCTCACTGTCAAGCAACTCTCCATTCCAGAACAGACAGGGTTACAGAGGCATAAAAGACCGGCTGTGATTCTGTAAATCTATGTGTGGTTTTGTGGGGTTGTATCAGAGGGTAAATCATAAATATAGCTTAAAACAAAGGGTTTTAGGTGGACGGTGATCCGCATGGGGTTCAGGTGCTCGGAGGTCTTACCGACAGTTCCTAAATCCTGAAGATCGCTTTGTTACGACCGGAGCCTTTAGCCTTATACAACATTTCATCAGCCCGTTGTAAAAGCTCATCGAGATTCCCGGTGGTCTCGTCCGCTTTTGCCACACCTTCACTGATAGTACAGCGAATCAGCTCTCCACCTGCTGATCTGGTCTCCAGTTGTTCAATCTTTTCCCTGATCAGCTCAAGCCTTTCGACGACATTGTCACGAGAGGAGTGGCGACAGACAACCGCAAACTCTTCACCCCCAAGCCGGCCAAACACCGAACCTTCATCTATATTTTCACTGACAACCCTGGTCACGGCCTTGATCACCCGGTCACCGGTCGGATGACCGTAGGTATCGTTGATCTTCTTGAACCTGTCAATATCCATCATGGCTACGTATAAATCCTTAGAGCTCTCAGCAAATTTACGGTTTGCCAATTCAAAGAATTTGCGCCGATTGTAAATACCGGTCATCGGGTCATGAGAAGCTAGAAATTCAAGTTTTTCTATCATCTCCTGATGTTCCAGCTGAATCTTTACCCGGGCCAAAAGCTCTTTCGGTTTGAAAGGTTTAGTGACATAGTCAACCCCGCCCGCATCATAAGCCTTCTCTATCGCATCTTCATCGCTCCTGGCCGTAATGAAAATAATCGGGATATCTTTGCTTTCTTCGATCTCCTTGAGTTTACGACAAACCGCATAGCCATCCATCACCGGCATCATAATATCAAGCAGAATCAGATCGATCTCCTCCTCAGCTACAATCTCCAAAGCCTCAACTCCACCGGCAGCTTCGATTACATCGTAATCTTTGAGCAGCTCAACCAGAATATCGAGGTTGGTGACGGTATCATCAACCACTAAAATTGTTCGCGTTCCAACCATCATTTATCACCCTCCAGAAGTGCCACCGCAACCTTGAAATCTCTCGCCTTAAGCCGCTCTTCCAAGGCTACAAACAACTCTCTCTGGGCTTGTCCAATTTTGCAATGCTTAAGTTCTTCAATAATAGGGGCACACTCTCTTGTCCGTCTTCGAGAAAGGGCAACTTTGAGAGCCTCAATTTTTTCGGCATAAATCTCATCGCTGATCTCTTCCACAGGCACATTTTCAGCGTCGGTTTGAGCCGGCAGATTTCTCACTATTTCATCAAAAACCTGTTGCAGTTGATCGTACAACTGCGGCAAGAGAGCTGCATCCGGCCGTTCTTCCAACTCCCGACATATCCGGTTCAGGGTTTGGGCCCCGATATTGGCACTCAAACCTTTAAGAGTATGAATGATCCGAGCCGCGTCGTCATAATCTTCAAGATCAAGTTTGACTCCTTGAAACTCTTCGATAAAACTTTGCAATACCTTAACATAGAGGTTTTCGTTACCGGCGAGATGAATTAACCCCTTTTGTACATCGATAACTTGAAAATTTTCAGACGTAAAAATCGTGGATACAACCTCAGGCGTTGCCTCTTCTCTACCTCCATTCAGCTCTTCTCCAGTGCTTTTTACGGCTAAATAGCGCAAGAGTACCTCATATAATTTTTCCACATCAATCGGTTTATTGAGATGTTCATTCATGCCCGCCAGGCGGGTTTTTTCCACATCATCGGCCATGGCATTGGCCGTCAGAGCTATGATCGGTATATCCAGCGACTTTTCGCGAATAAGCTTTGTCGCTTCATAGCCATCCATGACCGGCATCTGCAAATCCATCAGGATCAAATCGTAGCTTTTGCGACCACATGATGCCACAGCTTGCCGGCCATTATCGACAATATCAATATCGATTCCACTACCATCCAGCAAACCCAGAACAATCTCCTGATTTGTAATATTATCCTCAGTCAAAAGGATTGACTTACCGTGTAAAACCGACAGCTCACTTTTCAAGGTTGACCGCTCCTGCCGGCCATTGAGGTGCAGGGTGGGCTCGCCATCTGAAAAAACTTCCTGCAAAACATTGTGAAGAACCGATGGATTAACCGGTTTTTGTAAAAATGTTTGAATACCAACAGCTTTTGCCAGATTAACAATACTCTCCTGACGGAAAGCACTGACCATGATAACCGTCGGCGGCGGCCCTCCTGATGAAGCACATGAGATATTGATCAACTTAGTGGTTTCAATACCATCAAGTCCGGGCATATGCCAATCCATGAGGATCAAGTCAAAGGGCTTATCGCGACAGTTTTCGAGCTTGGCAATGGCGTCCTGGCCGGAATCTGAGACTGTAATCTCAATCCGAAAAGTGCGGAGAAGATTTTCCAGAACCTCCAACCAAGTGGAATTATCATCAACAATCAACACCCTTTTCCCTGCAAAAGAGGGAGCTTCTTTTTCAGGCTTCACTACAGCTATAAGTTCAAGCTCAAAGATAAAAGTGCTGCCCGCACCTTCCCTTGATTCAACCCGGATTGTACCTCCCATCAATTCGACCAGCTGTTTTGAAATGGCCAGACCCAATCCGGTACCACCATATTTCCTGGTGGTACTGCCATCGGCCTGGGAGAATGAATGAAAAAGTTTTTCCAGCATCTCTTCACTCATACCGATACCGGTATCCTTAACCTCAAAACGAACTCGATTTTCTCCGGCTCCATACACATAGAGACCAATTTCACCATCTTCGGTAAATTTCACGGCATTCCCAATCAGATTTGTCAAAATCTGGGAGATCCGCAAAGGATCACCCCTGAAATTCCGACCAAGATCGACCCCGTAACTAACGATTAACTCAAGGTTTTTCTCATGCGTTTTAAACCCAACCAGACCAACAACTGTATCGACAACCTCGAAAAGATCAAAATCGATATTTTCAATTTCCAACTTGCCGGCCTCAATCTTGGAAAAATCAAGGATATCGTTAATAATTGCCAAAAGAGATTGCGATGAACTTTCAATTTTTTGCAGAAAATTTCTCTGTTTTGCATCAAGTTCGGTCTGTAGAACCAGATGGGTCATGCCCATAATGCCATTCATCGGTGTGCGGATTTCGTGTGACATATTAGCCAGAAATTCCGATTTTGAGTGGGTCGCCGCCTCAGCTCTCTCTTTTGCTTCAAGCAACTCATCTTTTATCTTTTGGGACTCGGATATATCTCTGATAACCATGTAGAGCAGATTTTCGCCTTTTACTCGTATCTTGGTCAGTGTAACTGAAGCCCAAAACTCTTCGCCATCAGCTCTGAGTTGAAGCTCTTCATACTTATGAGAACCCTTCTCCATACAGATGCTCACCATTTCAATTCCTCTGCCCAAAGAATCCTGACCATCCGGTTGAAATCGAGGTAAAAAGTGAGGTATATCAAAATCTTCTCGACTACCACATCTGTACATCTCCAGTGCAGCATCATTACAATCAATAATTTTTCCCCTTTTTATAATCGCCGCCGAATCTGCCGTATGATAGAAGAGGGTTTCAAAAACTTCCTTTTGCTCCTCCAGCTCTTTGGTTCGTTCATTTACCTTCTTATCCAGGGTACTGATATTTTCTTCAATGGTATCCAACATCCCGTCAAACGTTTGGGCCAACGTACCAATTTCATCACCAGTACTAATTTCACTTCGAACGCTTAGATCTCCATTTTTTACTTGTAGAGCTTTGCGAGATAGAGTCTCAATCGGATTAAACAGTTTTTTGAAGAAATAGACACTTATCAATAGAGCCAATGAAACTAGAACAAAAGATATAAACCAAATATATTGCTTCATTTGATTTGCTGTAGAATTTATCTCACTGATATAGGCCGAACTGCAGATATACCAATCAAAATCCTGGTTATAATAAATCCATGAAACCTTATCATAAATATAGCGGCCTTTATCTTTGGGTTTGTCCCATTTATAATATAAAACATTGGCACCAGAACTATAAGCATCAATCAGATCATTAAGGATAAAACTATTTTTGCCCGGATTTTTAAGTTTGCTAAAATTCTTACCTTCGATATTGGAATTGGGATGGATTATCATGTTTCCATTAGAATCGAAGATATAGATATAACCGGTTTCCCCAATTTTTGTTGAGGTCAACAATTCGCGTAAACTTTTGATCAATTCGCCCTTTTTTCTTTTTACTTCAAGTTCGATGCTATCGAGATAGATTCCCGTACCAATTACCCACTCCCACTCCTTGATATCTTTTGAGTAGCTCAGTTTTTCATACAGTTGATCTTCACCCTTCAGCTTGGTCCAAGAGTAAGTATGAAATCCATGTCCATGCTCTCTGGCAACCTGAACCATTGGCGGAACGATCATGACTCCATTGGGATCTTTTACGTTCGACATATCCTTATCCTGCAGGGTAGGGTGGCCGATTAGCACAGAGTTGTAGTCACTAATAAAAAAATATTCATTTTCTCCATAGCGCAGGTTTACAATATATTCCAACGCCTCTTTCTGTTTTTTCCGTTGTACCTCCTGGAGATAAAAACCGGTGCCGATAATCCAATCATATTGGGGGAAATAAAAAACATAGGTCAATTTCTCTTCAATCTGATTTAATGTTGGATGAGGCCATTTATAAGTACAAAAACCTTCGTTTCGAGTCCTGACTATCTCAGCAAACTCCCTGATAAAATATTTGCCGTCGCTATCTTTCAAATCAACCAGATCTCTCCCCTCCAGAGTGGGTTTTATAGGGTGAAGCACATTGCAGGTATTCTGATTTATAAAAAAATATCCCGCACCGTTATCATATCTATACAACCTGACAAACTCTTTTATGATCTGCTTAATCTCCTCGGAAGAAAAATTCTTTTGACTCTGATCATAATAGCGCAGCAGATTATCTCTAAAAGCATTTACCTTGTTCAGGATATGCTCTTTGACTGCCTCAGGTTGTGAAGCTTTATAGAGCCCTTCAACAAGTTTAAAGGCAACCTCGGTTATATTTTTCAATTCTTCCTTGTGCATCGCAATCGAATTCTGCTCATAACTCTTAAGTTCTCGAGCAGCTGTATCAACAACCGTCGCAATCTCCTGTAGATGGGCTTTCCCGGTCTCCTCTTCGAGATGGATCACACGCTCTTCAATCTTTGGAGAAACAAAGAAAATAATCGCCCCAGTATAGCCGGCAATGATTAGTATGGTTACGGCTAGAACTTTAAAATAAATTTTTGAAAACATGCTTGTATTTCCTAATCCGGCAAAACCGGAACCAAACGGTAGAATTTTATGATCTTATTTCAACTATAACAGTGTTTATGTTTTCTCGTCAAGTCCGAGGACAAAAAAAGGGGCATGGAAAATTTCCATGCCCCTTTTTTAAGGTTAAATAATAGTCTTTTAAATTACATAATCATTTTGACTGATTCCCGGGCCAGGTTCCAGATGTATGAAGGGAACATACCCATCTGCAGGACACCGAAAGCTGCTAAAGAGAGGGCTACAATCATGGTACCGGCAGGAGCGATAATATTGATTTCGCGTTCCGGTTCCTGGAAGTACATCCGAACGATAACCCCGAGGTAGTAATAGAGAGAAATAACACTGTTGATAACGCCGAATACTGCGAGCCAGATATAACCGGATTTAATAGCTTCCGAAAAGATAAAGAATTTCCCCATGAAACCGGCCGCCGGCGGGATCCCGGCCATTGAAAACATGAAAACGGTCATCATCAAACCAAGAAGCGGATATTTGAAACCGACTCCGGCAAAGTCACTTAGTTCAGTGTACTCTTCACCTTTTCTGCCCATCGCCGAGATAACAGAAAAAGCACCGATGTTGGCAAAAGCATACGCGAGCAGGTAAAAAAGGACACCCGAACGAGCCAGGTCAGTACCGACGACAAAAGCAATCAACAGGTATCCGGCGTGGGCGATACTGGAATAGGCCAACATCCTTTTAATATTGGTCTGGCATATCGCAACCAAATTACCAATGGTCATGGTTAATAGAGCAGCAAGCCACATTATTGCCGTCCAATCAGCCTGCAACGGCGCAAAACCGACAAAGAAAACCCTGATCAAGGCGGCAAAAGCGGCTGCTTTAACACCGGTTGCCATAAAACCGGTAACCACGGTCGGAGCCCCTTCGTAAACATCCGGAGTCCACATATGGAAAGGGAACATCGCAATTTTAAAGCCGAATCCGACCGTCATCAATGCAATACCACCCATAACCATGGGATGGTGCAAAGTCTCGGGATGGGCCGTAAAGTAGATTCCTAGTTTAACAATGTCGAGGGTGCCGCTGGCACCATAAACCAAGGCAAAACCAAAAAGCAGAAATCCCGAAGCAAAGGCACCAAGAAGGAAATATTTAAGGGCCGACTCAATTGATTTAAGGTCGTCACGTTTAAAACCGGCAAGCACATAAATCGAGATCGACATGGTTTCAAGAGCAACAAAAATCATAATCAGATTACCGGCATTGCCCATAAAGGACATACCGAAAGCGGCAAAGAGCAGAAGACAGTAATATTCACCCGCCTTAATTTCGGGACATATGCGCTCATAATTCATTGAAGCAAGAATTGTCAAGAAAGTAACAACACAAACTATCATGGTTATGAAAAAGCCAAAACCATCGGCCATCAACATCCCGGCGTAAGCTGATTCAAAACTCCCGCGAGTCATAAAGAGAGCAATCAGGGCAGATGCAACCCCTATCAGCGACAATGCGCCCAAGGAGGTCTTACTCTCTTTGCCGGCAAAAACATCGACTAAAAGTACGGTCAACGCCGTCAAAGCCAGTAACAACTGCGGCAGAATCGCCTTTAGATTGAGTGCCGGGACAACAAATTCCAGCATTTCCATCGCTCCCCTCCGATATTTTGTATAAAAAAGTAATTAAATCTATATTCTAAAAAAAAATACAACTTATATATGGTTAATCGGCCATCGTACTCTTTAAATTATTATCTTCAAGAACGGCGGCCAACTTAGCCCCACCCTCTTCCAAACCCTGCTCATACATGGCGACTTGCTGTTTGTAGGTCTTTAAGAAGTGATCACAGGATGCATCCATTTTGCGCAGGAAGTATCCGGGGAAAAAGCCCATGACAAAAACCAGAATAGCGAGCGGCAACAGAGTCACGATCTCTCGGGCATTGAGATCCTTTAAAACTTTATTCTCCTCTTTATCAAGCGGCTGGAACATCACCCGCTGATACATCCAGAGCATATAAAGAGCTCCCAAAATCGCCCCTGATGTTGCAATAACTGCAAGAATGGGAAAAGTTCTGAAGGCCCCGACCAGAATCATAAACTCACCGACGAAGCCGTTGGTTCCGGGTACCGCAATTGATGAAAGTGTCGCTATCATAAAGAAAGTTGCATAGATCGGCATAACCTTGGCAATCCCGCCAAAATCTTTGATCATACGGGTATGACGTCGCTCATAGAGCATCCCAACAATCAAAAAGAGTGCGCCGGTACTGATCCCGTGGTTAAGCATCTGAAAGAGTCCACCCTGAACCCCTTGCATATTGAAGGCGAAGATGCCGAGCATAACATAACCCAAGTGACTGACACTGGAGTAGGCAACCAATTTTTTCATATCCGGCTGCACCATGGCGACCAGTGCACCATAAATTATTCCAACCACCGCAAGGCCCGCAATCACCGGTGTAAACTGGTGACTGGCATAGGGAAATAGTGGGATCGCAAAGCGCATGAAACCGTAGGTCCCCATTTTCAGAAGAACACCGGCCAAAATAACACTACCAGCAGTTGGTGCCTGTACATGGGCATCCGGCAACCAGGTATGCAGAGGAAACATCGGCACCTTAATCGCGAACGAGACGGAAAAGGCGAGACAGAGCCAGAACTGAGTCGATACCGGGATATTCAGTTTGTAGAGTTCCAGCAGATCAAAGGTGTAGACGCCGGTGGTTTTATGGTTCAAATAGTAGAGAAAGAAGATCGACAGGAGCATAAAAACCGAGCCCGCCGCAGTATAGAGAAAGAATTTAACGGCCGCATAGATTTTGTTATCTCCACCCCAAACCCCAATCAAAAAGTACATCGGAATCAGCATCAACTCCCAGAAAACGTAAAAGAGGATAAGGTCAAGGGAAACTAATGCTCCGAGCATCGCAGTTTCAAGCAATAACAGGCAGATCATGAACTCTTTGACCATTTTTTGGATATAGGACCAAGAGCAGAGTACGCAGATCGGAGTCAGAAAGGTAGTTAAAATGATAATCCAGATACTGATACCGTCAAGACCGACAAAATAGCTTAAACCGGCACTTTCAACCCAGGTATAGCGTTCGACAAACTGCATGGCAGCAGTGCCGTTCTGAAAACTGAAAAGAAGCGGCAAGGAGATAAAGAACTCGATCACGGCAAAAGCCATGGCTGTGCCGCGAAGCGTATCTTTCGCGTCTTTATCGATAAACATCAGGATTAAAACCCCGAAGATCGGAAAGAAGGTCACAAAGCTGATAATCGGAAAACCTAGCTCATTCATCTATCGCTCTCCCTGCTGTATGTGTAGTCTGGGAATAATATCTAAATTCTAACAACTTAAGGCGTACTAAATTCAGGTTAAAGCGCTTTTGCAAAATAGTATGCCAGCAAGACCACGGTACCAAAAATCACTGATACGGCGTAGCTCTGCACATAACCGGACTGCATGTAGCGTACAGCTGAACTTCCCCATCCGACAATCCGGGCAACCCCATTGACAATACCGTCGATAACGCCGACATCGACCCCGCGCCAGAGAAAATAACTGAAACCCCGCAAAGGCGATATGATGACCAGGTCATAAAGCTCATCGATATACCATTTATTGAGAAGCAGACGATACACAAAGGGGTATTTTTCGGCCAAAGCAACCGGGACATCTCGTTTTTTGATATAAAAGATATAAGCCACAAGAATACCAAAACAAGCTATCGCCACTGAGACCGCCATCAACAGATACTCAACCCACAACGGTGGATGATGAGCGGCATGCCCTGCATGGCCAGCAGCGGCATGAACAACATGGCCCGCAGCCTGTGCAGCTTGATGCGCTCCATGGGCTACGGCAATCGTGGCATCCTGTAAGAGTTTACCATCTCCTAATCCGATTACCGGTTCCAGGAAATGGTGAAACAAATTGTTACCACCCAAGGCATGCGGTACTCCGAGGTAACCACCAACGGCGGCCAGAAAAGCGAGTACGCAGAGCGGTACCAACATGGTTTTAGGCGAATCATGGATATGTTCAGCTGCATCACCGGCCCGACACTCATTAAAGAAAGTCATAAAGAGCAAACGGAACATGTAGAAAGCAGTCATCCCGGCAGCGATTGCGCCAATCAACCAGAGCAACCAGTGACCCTGTGGACTGCTGTAAGCTTTCCAGAGGATCTCATCCTTACTGAAAAACCCGGAAAAACCCGGAATCCCGGCTATAGCAATAGTACCGACGAGAAAAGTCCAGTAGGTGACAGGAGTTTTACTCTTTAAACCACCCATATTCCGCATATCCTGTGCATCATCATGGGAGTGGACTTTATGATAGGCGTGATGCATCGAATGAATTACGGCACCGGCACCCAAAAACATCAGGGCTTTAAAGAAGGCATGGGTCAAGACATGAAACATCCCCGCCGTAAAGGCACCGACGCCCAAACCTAAGAACATGTAGCCAAGCTGACTGACGGTCGAGTAGGCTAAAACCTTTTTTATATCATTTTGGACAAGACCGATAGAGGCTGCAAAGAGGGCTGTCAAAGCTCCGACCGTAGCCACTACTCCCATGGCAAAAGGAGACATCGAAAAGAGAACATTGGAACGGGCAATCATATAGACACCCGAGGTCACCATAGTCGCGGCATGAATCAGGGCACTAACCGGAGTCGGTCCGGCCATGGCATCGGGTAGCCAGACATAGAGTGGGATCTGAGCCGACTTGGCGGTACAGCCGATAAAAAAGAGCAAACAAATTGCGGTTGCCTGATTAGTAGAGAGATAATGAACATTGCTGAAGACTTCATTAAACTGCAGACTCCAGACACCATGCTCACCAAGACCGGTAAAGAGCAAAAACAAGCCGATGAGAAAAGCAAAGTCACCAACCCGGTTGGTAATAAATGCTTTTTTCCCGGCAATCGCATTAGCCTCATCATCAAACCAGAAACCGATCAAGAGATATGAACACAACCCGACTCCTTCCCAACCCAGGAACATCAAGAGGTAGTTATTAGCCAAAATCAGGTTGATCATAGCAAACATAAAGAGGTTTAAGTAGACAAAGAAGCGATAGTAACGGCCCGGATCACCATCCATATAACCGATCGAATAAATATGAATAAGGAAACCGACCCCGATAACAAACATCGCCATCATCATTGAGAGTGGATCAATCAGGTAGGCGATATTGGTCTGTAGAACCCCACTGTTGATCCAAGGCAGACAGGTTACTTGAATAATTCGTTCTGCCGGTGGCAAAGCCTGGAGCTGGAAGAATATTATACAGGTGACAATGAAGGAGAGGGCAATCATACCACAGGCAATCCAGTGGATCAGACTCTTGTTGATCTCTTCAATACGACGTCCGAGCAGACCGTTGATCAAGACTCCGATGGCCGGGAAAACCGGTACCAACCAGATATAATCGAACATACCTATAACTCCTTAAAATTCCAAGTGAGAATTATTACTTTACGGCAAATCTTGTAAACTTTTATCTAAATTGAGATGGCTAAGTTAAAATTTCGATACACAAGGAGTGGTGGTTTTTCAGGCGCGAGACCATACAAACAGTATGTCGAGTGTCTGAAAAATCACGACGACGCAGGAGATCGGAATTTTTACGACGCCATCACCATTTCAAGAGATTGAATTTATCCAGATCAATGGTTCCGTGTTTGCGATACATCAGGACAAAAATAGCTAATCCGACAGCTGCTTCAGCCGCCGCCACAGCCATGATAAAGAGAACCATAAAAATACCGTCAAGCGACTGATTGGCCCGACTGAAGGTCACAAAAGCAATGCCGACGCCACCCAGCATGATCTCAATGCACATAAAAACGACAATGGCATTACGGCGGCAAACGGCACCGGCGGCTCCGATTATAAAAAGTACGACTGAAAGGGCTAAATATATACTTTGATTTTCAATCATGGTTTCCACTCCTCTACTTTACGCGTTTTGCCAGGACCACGGCACCAACGACGCCGGCAGTCAAGAGAATGGAAACAACTTCAAAAGGCAGCAGGTAGTCAGCAAAGAGAAAATTAGAGATCACTGCTACCCGGCCATGAGTTGCAACCAATGAATCGGTTATCGGACCCTGCATGGCGGTCAAACTATGTCCCAAACCGACCAGCAACAGTTCCAGAAAAAGTACTACCAGAGCAGCCACACCAACCACTTTAGAGACCCGGACGCTGACCTTGGCATCTCTTTCCTGACGCAGATTAAGCATCATGATCGCATAGACTACAAACATCATGATGGCCCCGGCATAAACTATGACCTGCAACATGGCCAAAAACTCGGCATGTAATAGGACATAGATTATGGCTACCATAAAAAATGATAAGACCATCCACAAGGCACTATGCAACGTAGAGCGGGCAAAGATCACCAGCAACGACGAGATCACCGCCATACCGCCACATATCAACAAAAATACCAGTTCCATCCAATCACTCCCGATTAAGCTATTTTTTTACTGTTGAAAATATATTTTTCCGGATCTTTCAATTTTTCAATATCGAAAATGAAATTTTCACGCTCATAATCAACAAAATCATAAACCTTGCTCAATTCGATTGCATCTTTAGGGCACGCTTCCTGACAGTAACCACAAAAGATGCAGCGTAACTCATCAATAACAAACTCTTTCGGATAGCGAGTTCCGCCGGCCTCTTCATAGGGCACAATGGTGATGGCTTGGGGTGGACAGATCTTGGCACAAAGGCCGCAGGCAACGCATAAGAGTTTCCCTTGATCATCAACCTTTAAACGATGCAGCCCGCGCCAGCGATCACTCACCTCACGCCGCTCTTCCGGGTACATGATCGTAATCGGCTTACTGAAAAAATTCTTCAGAGTATAAGCCAGACCTTTCAGGATTGGTGTAATATACTTCCCCTCAGGCCGCCGATCGCTGACATTCAGTATGTAATCTTTGTCTCCCATGTTATCCTCATCCAAAACCCGGCTGCCGGTCTAGCGGCATCAGGTCATTTAAATTATTTCCCTTTAGATGTTGAACACCAGCATCCACAGTCCCGTGAGCAGGATATTAATCAATCCGCAGGGAAGCAGAATCTTCCAGCCAAAACTCATTACCTGGTCATAGCGTAGACGAGGAAAGGTGGAGCGTTCCCATACACAGAAGAAGATCATCATGAAAGTTTTGAGAAAGAACCAGTGCGGGCCGTCAACAAACGGACCATGCCAACCACCGAGAAAAAGAGTCGTGACCAGAGCCGAAAATACAAACATGTGACAATATTCGGCCATAAAAAAGAGGGCGAATTTCATCGAACTATACTCGACATTGAAACCGCAAGCAAGCTCAGCCTCAGCTTCGGGCATGTCAAACGGGGTTCGGTTGAGTTCGGCTAGGCCGCATATAATAAAGAGGACAAAGGCAAACGGCTGTTTAACGATATTCCAAAGGCCGGTTTGTGAATTGACGATATCAATCAGACTCAAAGAGCCGCTGACCATAACCACCGCAATGACAGCCAGAGCCAAAGGCAATTCATAACTGATCATCTGGGCCGTACCTCGCAGGCCGCCGATAACACCATATTTATTCCCAGATGACCAACCTCCAATAATACCGCCATAGGAGCCAATTGTTGAGATCCCAAGGATCAAAAGCATTCCGACATCAAGGTCAGTCAAGTAGAGAGTTATTTCCCGACCCATAATCGTCACGGTGTCACCAAAGGGGATTAAGACAACCAAGGTCACCGAGGCAAAGATACTGATAATAGGGGCTATCAAAAAGAGCGGTTTATCAGCATTATCAGGAACCAGCTCCTCTTTGAAGAAACCCTTGATACCATCGGCGATGGGCTGCATTAAACCATGGAAACCGACTCGGGTCGGGCCGTGCCGCAACTGAACATGACCTAAAACCTTTCGTTCAATCCAGGTCGAATAAGCCACTATCAATAAGCTGACGGTAAATGCCACCAGAGTCTTGATTATCAGTATGGTCATAAATTCCAACATTCGTCATACCTCTTCAAACGGTGAACGATCGAGATTGCATATCCGTTTAATTCAGACAGTTTAGAAGAACCTGAATTTTCTTCGAGATTAAGATTTCTCTACCTTTTTAGTTTTCTTAGACTTTTTGGGCTTTTTATTGCTAACGACATTTTTTGCCCCGTCAGCCTTTTCAACTTTAACGGCACAGACCTTATACTCAGGTATCTTGGCCACCGGGTCAAGGGCTGCAATAGTCAGGCGATTGACTGCTATTTCATGAAAATGAAAGGGCACAAAAACCACCCCGGCGGCGGGCCTGTCGCTCAACCAGGCTTTTACTTTGATAGACCCCCTTCGGGATGTAATCGCCAACAAATCATCATCTTCCACCCCTAAACGAGCTGCATCTTCCGGGTTGATCTCGGCTTTAATTTCGGGATGAACCTTATTTAAGCCCTCACCCTTACGAGTCATGGTTCCGGTATGGAAATGAGAAAGTACGCGCCCGGTCGACAAAATAAAAGGATATTCGGCATCGGTCTCTTCAACCGGAGGCTGATGATCAATGGCAAAAAAGAGCCCCTTGCCCCGGGAGAAGGTGTTGACATGAAGAATCGGGGTTCCGGGATGATCACTATCAGGACAAGGCCAGGCTAGACCATTTTCGGCGATCCGCTCATATGAGATCCCACCGTAACTAGGAGTCACTTGGGCAATCTCCTGCATAATCGCTTCAGCACTCTCATATTTCATCTCATAACCCATGCGAGTCGAGAGCTCAGCGATGATTTCGCGATCTTCACGAGCCTCACCGGCAATCGTCAAGGCTTTGCGAATGCGCTGGACAACCCGTTCGGAGTTAACAAAAGTGCCGTCTTTTTCGGCAAAAGAGATCCCGGGCAGAACCACATCGGCCATCAATGCGGTCTCTGTCAAAAATATATCTTGAACAACAAAAAAATCTAAGGCTTCGACACAATGCTCGATATGAGTAAGATCAGGGTCACTGACCAGCGGGTTCTCACCCATAATGTACATGGCCTTAACCTTGCCTTCAGCGGCGGCCGGAAACATCTCGGTCAAGACAAGACCGGGTTTGTCATCTAAAGCATCGGCTTCAAGACCCCAGGCTTTGGCAAATTTTTCCCGAACCTCGGGTATATCAACTTTCTGATAGCCGGTATAAACATTAGGTAGACCACCCATGTCACAGGCTCCTTGAACATTATTCTGACCACGCAGAGGATTAACCCCGCCGCCCTCGACTCCGAGATTGCCGCATAGCATCGCCAGATTACCAAGGGATTTGACATTGTCGGTGCCGCAAGCATGCTGGGTGATACCCATGGCATAGAGAATCGATGCCGGACGTGCCTGACCATAAAGTTTAGCCGCAGCATAGAGTTCTTCGACGGACAAACCGGTTATATCGGAAACATATTCGGGCGTGAATTTTTCCAGATTTTTGGCAAAAGCCTCATAGCCTTCGCAACGTTCATCAACATAATCCTGAGCGGCCCAACCCTCTTTGATGATAATATGCATCAAACCGTTAATCCAGGCGATATCGGTACCCGGCCTGGGCTGCAGATAGAGCTCGGCGTAATCGACAAGATCAATTCGCCGTGGATCAATAACCAGGATTTTTGTCCCGTGTTTAAGTACCGCTTCTTTGAGATAGTTGGCAAAGATGGGGTGATTTTCAGTCGTATTGGTACCGGTTACCAGCACCGTCTCTGATTTTAAGACATCACAGATCGGGTTGGTCATCGCTCCACTTCCGAAGGTGGCGGCCAGTCCGGCCACCGTTGAGGAGTGTCAGAGCCTGGCGCAGTGATCGACATTATTGGTTCCGATCGCCGCGCGCATAAATTTTTGAAAAAGATAATTTTCTTCGTTAGTGCAACGAGCTGAAGTCAGGCCGCCAATTGCACCACCACCATGTTCCGCTTTGATAGCGGAAAACTTTTCGGCCACCAAGCTTAAGGCTTCATCCCAGCTGGCTTCCTGAAACTTACCATCCTTTTTAATCAGCGGCGTTGTCAGTCGTTCATCACTATTAATAAACTCGTAGCCAAAACGTCCTTTGACACAGAGGCTGCCCTGGTTAACACCAACCCCGTCGCGTGAGGTTACGGCAATAACCCGGTCATTTTGAACATTAAGTTCAAGCTGACAACCACAACCACAATATGTACAAGTCGTCGGCACCCTGTCAATCAACCATGTGCGACCTTTATAACGACTTAAATCCTCAGTCAGAGCCCCGGTCGGGCAAACCTGGAGACATTCGCCACAGGACTGGCACTTTTCCGGATCTATGGCAACCACCTGGGCTCCATAGCCATCACCTTTAATACTGATGGCACCGATCCCTTTTATCTCCTGACAAGCGGTTACGCACCGTAAACACATAATGCAGCGATCCGGCCAGTAACGAATCAACGGCGTCGCATAAAGGGAATCACGATCAATCTTGGCCGCTGCATATTCAACCTGGTCAATACCGTGCTCATAAACCAGATCCTGGAGGAGACACTCACCACCCTTGTCACAAACCGGACAATCAAGCGGATGATTTACGAGGATCAACTTCAAAGAATCCTGACGTATCCGAGTCAGTCTCTCCGAATTTGTTGCTACCTCGATGCCGTCTTCAACCGGGGTTGTACACGCCGCCATGGGGTGCGCAAACCCTTCGATCTCGACCACACACATCCGGCATGAACCAATCGGATTCATGCGTTCGTGGTAACAGAGAGTCGGAATTCTGATATCGACACTCTTGGCCGCCTCAAGGATGGTCGTTCCCTGGGGGACGGTGACTTCTTTGCCGTCAATCGTCAACGTGACCATACTGTTTTTCCCTGCGTAGTAAAAATTACTGACTTAT
>DAOVTG010000019.1 GCA_030633185.1 Deltaproteobacteria bacterium | reverse complement strand
GGGCATCGACAAAATAGGGTTGATGAGTGGTTATAAAGAGTTGTGGGGCGTTTTTCTTGCCGGTTGCATGGGCCCTGAATTCAGTGGCCAGAGTTTCAAGGAGTTTGTGATAGAGACCGTTTTCAGGCTCTTCAATGCAGATAAACGGCGGCGGTGTCGGATCTTCCAGTAAAAGCAGATAGGCAAAGACTTTTAGCGTGCCATCAGACATCTGCTGTGCAAAAAACGGATCACCGAAACCTTTATCATTAAAACGAAGAAGCAAACGTTTGTCCGAACTTTCTTCAGTATCAATTCGGTCAATGCCCGGGATTTTCTCAGCAATGCGATCAAGAATGTTCTTAAAGCGTTTAGGATGTTCACGCTCCATGAACTGAACAACATTGCCGAGATTGTCACCGTTGATATTCAGATGCTTTTGCGGGCCGGCCAGGGGCAGGCTGCGGGCAGCATTTGGTGTAAAGTAACTCAAATACCACCCTTCGATAAATTGTCGAAAGGCCGATATCCGGGGATGTTGTTTAAGGGCACCAAGGGTTGCAATACCAAGTTTACGTTTATCTTGCAGTTCAATAATCTCGGTTTTTTTACTCTCTTCTTTTTGGGCTTCGGCTTCAATTTTCTCCATCAACTTGAATAAATCAGAACCCGCTCTATCTTCATCAATCGGATGTCCTAATTCATCGTCTTTCCAGACAACCCCTTTACCTTCATTCAACAAGAGAAACGAAAAAGGCCAACCATGTTTTTGTCCTTTACGTCGTTGGCGAAGACGTTCCAACTTCACATAGGGGCGACCGGTTTTGTCGGCATCAATTGCAAGCTCATAAGTAATTGGTCGGGCATTTCCATCTTGCTTGTAATATACCTGGAATTCAATCGGCTCATTTATTCCCTGAGAACGAATTCGGTCAAATCCTCCTCGTCCTCTGCTGTCACAGGCTTCTTCAACACCCAATTTCAGACAATCTGCAAGAAAGCCAAAAGCATCAAACAGAGAACTCTTGCCGACACCGTTTTTACCAATCACCGCAGTCATCGGGGTTAGCGGCTGAGCTTTTTGCATATTCCATAGTTTTCCGAGGGTTACATCTCTCAATACACGGTAATTTTTAATCCTGAACCCCTCTATTTTTGCCATGATTACTCTTCTCCTGATCTTTAGTTTTCTTCTGTCAACATGGTTTTCAACCGATCCAGCGCCGTAGTAACGATTTGGCCTTGGGTTTCGATGTTTTGTATGATTTCCTGCGCTGTGCGAGTGTCGATTTTGATAATGGCATTTGGGTTTACCGCTTTCAGATCGAAGACGGCAGCGTCAATGTCGGTGGCTTTGATAGTTGCAGCACGGGCCGCTTTTTCCTGAATTTGGATATCCGCTACAAGTGCTTTTTGATCACTTTTGTCGGCTTTCTCTTTTTTGAGTCGCTTGAGTTGTATCTTGAGGTCGATAACCACTTCTTTGATACGGGTGGTTTCATCAAGGAAAGGTTGCATCTCTTCGCGGGCCTTGGCGCGGCGGGAGGTGAAATCAATTGTCCAGGAGTAACGGCTTTCGGCTTTGGGTGTGCCGTGGTGTTTTAATAGTCGGGCGTAACTGGGAAAGGTTTTGCCCTGGTTGGTCTCATCTTCCAGCCATGAGGCGGCGAGGTTGACGGGTAATTGGTGGCAGTCCAGAACTTCACCGTTTTTCCCGAAACCAAAGTGGCCCAGGGTCAGTGGTGTCTTTTTGCCGACTTTGATATGCGCGAGGTCGTAATACCAGATTTTTTCGGTTTTTTTACCCTTATTGAAAAAGAGCAGGTTGGTTTTAACCCCGGCTCCAGCGGTCGAGAAAACGCCGCCCGGCAAGCTGATAATCGCCCAGAGATCGCACTCGTCGACAAGTTTGCGTTTGGTTTCGACAAAAGCGCTTTCGTTGGTGCGAAACAATAATCCTTCATCTAAAACAATGGCGCAGCGGCCTTTTTTGCCCAGCTCGGATAAAATATCCTGGACAAAGAGAACTTGGGTTGAACCGGTCTCAAAGGCGAAGTTTTTTTGTGCGTCTTTGCCTTCTTTACCGCCAAAAGGAGGGTTGGTGAGAATGATATCAAAACTTTTCGGTGCCTGTTCAAACAGGGCACCGTAAGTGGCGCGTTTAGTTAAGGTGTTGCCATGCCAGAGGTTGGGTTGGTCGATGCCGTGTAAAACGAGATTGGCCAAAGCAATAGGGAAGACCAGGTTCTCTTTTTCCCGGCCAAAAAAGGTGTCGTGTTTAAGGATGTCAATATCGGTGCTGGCCGGGCTGTTGCCAAGTTTTCTGGCGATATGCTCGTAAGCCACTGCCAGAAAACCGCCGGTTCCGCAACCGGGATCGTAGATTGTCTGTCCCGGTGCCGGATCAAGCGTATGTACCATGGCCCGGATTACTTCGCGAGGGGTGAAGAACTGGCCGCCGTCGGAGTTCTTCTCACCCATTTTCAGGAGCAGATCTTCGTAAACCTGAGAGAGCGTGAAAAAGTGGGTGTCGTCGATCCGGTCAGTGTGGATTTCGTGAACCTTATCAAAAATGTCGCGCAGGTTGGTTTCGCTGTCGACCCGCACCCGTTCTACGGCGGTCATGATGCGGCCGATAATCCGTTGTTTGCGGCTCGCCGCAGGATTAGGCAGGCCGCTGAGTTCGTCGATATCAAGATTGTGGAGATGGGGCAGAAGATCATTATTGATAAAGTCAAAGAGTAGGCCGTCACCTTCGGCAAAGAGTTCCTGTCTTTTCCAGCCCAGCGGTTTGCCCTCTGGTGTTTTAGGGTGATCGCTATTTTCTGAAAACGGCGCGGCCCAATCCTGCCAGCGATGCGGGCTTTGCAGGGCTGGCGTAAATGAGGCGCCAACGGCTTCGGCCGCTTCGCGGGCCTGACTTTCCTGGTCATCAAGAATGCGTAAGAATAGAATCCAGGTCAGCTCCGGCACATATTGCAGCGCACTGGCGCAGTTTGAGCGGCGCATAATATCGCAGATCGATTTAACAAAAGCCGAGAGCGACTGGGTTGAGGCGATAGTTTTGGCTGGTTTTTTTTGTCTGTTTTTTTTGGCCATGGTTATATCTCGAAGGCTTGCGCCAGAATTTTCTGGGGCAGCAGCGCTAAATCAGCAAGGGTTTGCTTGGTGTTCTGATGAATCTTAATGAGTTCATCGTTGAAATCGTTGGACAGTTTGATAATGTTTTGCTGCTTATCTATTGAAGGTAATGGTACCGGAATAGTGTTTATTGTTTTCTGAGATATATTGCGCATTGAATCGCTGGTTCCAGTAGCATTATTCACTATATGGGATCTCGCTTCGGACCACTTTAAAAGTGTAAGCAGGTAATCGGGCAATACCTTGTCTGTGTTGACAACGAGTCTCAACGTTTTATCTGACAAAAGGCGTAATGGATAATTCTCGGCCACTCGAACAACAGCGCCGACTAATTCTATTGTATTTGCCCGTGAAATAATGAGATCGCCTTTTTGAACTCGATGTCTTTCGTTGGGTTGGTAATGTCCTTCTATCGATTTGGCCTCCTGCGGCTGAAACTTATTCCAACTTACTGCGCTAACTTTTAAGACGCCAAGTTCATCGGGTCGGGCTTGAAGCTCTGTTGTTTTGAAGCTTTTTCCCGCTTCAATTCCAAGCAAAAGATCCCCTAGCGGAACGCGAGAAGTATCGTTTAATTTGGCCATCGCATTTTCACGATAACGTGTGGTTAAGTGTGCGGCATCAACCAACTGCATCTCCGTCGCTTTGCTGGCCTTTTCCACTTCGGCGAGTTGGGCTTTTAGGTGGGCGGCTATTTGGCGTTGTTTTGATACAGACACCGGAAATGAAATTTCAAAATTACTCAAGATGGTTTTGGATATTTCGACGAATGTTGCACCGCTTCCCAGTGCTTGAATCTCCGGCATTCTATGTTGCAGTAAGAAATAAAGAAACTCATGATCTAGAGATTTGTCGCAAACAAAGCTCTTACAACCTTGGTTTGTGTATAAATCACAACCAGCAATTGCTAAATGACCAATTGGTGCACGAGATGACATTACAATGGAGTTTTTGGGTATTAAAGCAAGGTTGCAGCTATTAATTCCTCTGTCTGTAATAAGGCGTCCGCTACTGACAATTAAATAATTGTTGAGTTTTCCTAAATCGGTAGGAGTTATCCACACATTTTGGCCGTTCCAGTAGTTTGGATTATCGGATTTTGGAGTAGTGCCACTGAACACTTGCGTGACTTCGCCAAGTTTAGCTGTGATCCATTTCATACCGAAAACAATCTCCCTTTAGCCTCATGCATCACATCCACCGGCTTGCCCAACTCACGCAAAGCCGCCAATCCACCGGCTCGTTTGATCTCCGGTACTTCCCAGAGTGAAGGAGTTTCCAACGCCTCGGTGCCGCCTTGGGCAAATTGGTGACCGAGTCCTTTGAGGACGGTTGCCGCTTTATTGTCCATGCCGTCAAACCATTTCTGATTGCCGGTGATATAGATGTTTCCGCGTTCCGGGCGTTTCAGGGCGCGGGCGTGGTAGCTGTGGTGGCCGAAGAAGTCGTACAAGTCAAAATCGGTCATCTGGTCGATTTCACGGATTAGTTCGGGGCTGAAATTATCGCCTAAAAGATGGTTGATGAATTGGCGGCGCTTTTCAGCCTCAATCCAAAACTGGCGAAATTCATTTAAGTTGTGAGCCTCACGCAATACCCGCTGGATCATTTCGCGGCGGTATTCATCTACCGGAATCGGGACGTCGCGGCCATCGCGGCGACTCAGAATAAAGCGGCCTTGAGAGTTGATAGTGACATCATCTCCATGAATTTCGGCCACAGATCGAGCCGTGCCCTCTTCACCTTCGCCATAGCCGTCATTACCACCTTCTCCCGAACTTCCGCCACCCGGACTCTGTGGTTTGGTGATAAAATCGGTGCCAAAAAGCTCGGTCACATCGGTGTAGTCGTAAAGCCAGAACTTATATTTGTCGGTCTCTTCGTGAATCCGGGAGCCGCGTCCCAGCATCTGATAGAATTTGATTGGCGATTGCAGGTAGCGGAAGAAGACAACACCGTTTAGACGCTCGATATCGACTCCGGCTTCGAGTAAGTCAACAGTGCAGGCAATAAAGGCGCGTTCGCCGGAGCCGCGCAGCGGTTCGATCATGTTCGAACCATTGTTTTTGCCGCCCATGCACTTGAATGCGTAGTGATCTTTGGGTGTTTGACCTTGGTTTTTGCACCAGTGGGTATAGAGGTTATTCATCTGCATCGCGACCCGGTCGGCGTGGATTTCACGATTGCAGAAGATAATAACTTTTTGTTCCGGGCCGCCGTTTTGACAGAGTTGTTTGAATAAGTCGTCGCACATGGCGGAGGTACGGCTCTCGATAAAAATTTCATTGTCGAGATCTTTGCCGGTGTATTCATTTTTAGTTAGGTCAGCTTCTGTAATTGGTTGGCCGGTGCGAATGTCGATGGGTTCGGCAGCGAGGATCTCCGCTTTCGTGAAGATACGCTTGTCGATGGAAGCTTTGCGTCTGACAATCTCGCAGGCGGCCAGATAGCCGTCCTCCTGGGCCTCGATAAGCGTGTATTCGTAAACTGGTTCGCCAAAGTATTTGAAGTTGTTCGCAGTGATTTCCTGGTCTTCAGTTGTGGCTTTTTTTGATTCATGCAGTTGGCGGGGAGTTGCGGTCAGGCCGATTTGAATGGCGTTGGGGTTGCGTTTGAGGACTTCAGACCATTTCCCCCAGGCGGAGCGGTGGCATTCATCAATAATTATGACGCTGAAAGCATCTTCGCCATAATGCTGACTCAGGAAACTGGCAAAATCGTCGTCTTCGTCATCAAGACCCAAGGTTTGATAGGTGGCGATATGGATGCGGGCATTTTTTGCGGCGTTGTCGCCTTTTTCGGTTTTGACGATGCGGGCGTTATCGCCAAAGGCAGATTTGAGTTTATTGTAGGCCTGTTCACGTAACTCATCGCGATCGCACAAAAAGAGCGCCGGTTTGGGAAGTTGTCCGGCTTGATGCAGGCGCCAGAGCAGGTTAGTCGCAATCACGGTTTTACCTGAGCCGGTAGCCAGACTGAGGAGAATACGAACCGGCTCACCTCGTTGCCGAGAGCAGATGATTTTTTCAAATGATGCCCTGATGGCAGCATCCTGATAGTAACGGCTTTGCGACCATGCGGCACTATCTGCCATAAATAGCATTTTTGCCGCTGGTTGAGTGATATCGATGCCGCTGTCTTTGGCGTAGCGGGAACTCAAATTTGCATGAGCCGGGAAGCTGGTAAACGGAAATGGCCCACTCTGCAGATTGGTGAAAAAATCAAACTCTCCGTAGCGATGGCCATTGGTGGCGAAGACATATTTCACTTCAAAGCGTCGGCATTCAGCATAGCCTTTGGCCTGCTGCATTCCTTTAAGAGGGTCTTCACTCTCCTTTTTGGCTTCGAGTACGGCCACCGGTAACGCTTTGGGCATGTCGCCGACTTGAACACATAATAGGTAATCGGTGCGGCCTGAACCTTTGCGTCGACGGCCTTTCGCCCCAGTCGGTTCAACCGGGGCGGGGGTTTCCAGTTTTAACCACTGGTGGCTATTATAACCTTTTTTACGCAGAATCGGATCGATTCGGTAAAAACGGGTTTCAGTTTCGTTAAGACTCATTGTTCACCACATTTTTTCCTTTATCCATCGTAACTATTCAGGTGCCCACCATAAAGTTACAATAAATAGCGGAGAACTTTGCTTCGCTCTCATAAACGGGGTCAAAGCTGGGGTGCTAGCGCACCTTGTACCAGCAATGACCCCAATCCCGGCAGTTTTGAGACAGAACCTAAATAGTTACCATCCATCAAGCCACGTTTGTGTAGAATTTCTTTATGGCTCATCTCATCTGGCATTACTTTCAACATCTTTCATAACGTAACCTGCGCAAAAATCAATAAATATTTATGAATTTTATCGAAATTTACTGAAATAAGAGTGAAAAAAAGGTTTTTTATGATTCAAGGATTGATGGACTCGCAAAAAGTCAACTATACTGGAAAAATGTAAATATTCGGACAGCCTCCCAGAGAATAGACCAAAACATCTTTAATGGGAACATTTATTTTTCCTGCTGGTTCAAGTTTTTCTGGGTTTTTGGTTTATTTGCATAATTGCCAAACGGCGGCCCAAATTCCCAGATAAAAATGGAAGTGGGCTGTTTCCAATAAAGGAAACAGCCCACTTTTTAGTATCATTTGCCTGATAGTTTAAAATTAAATCAATCAGGAGCTATTTGAAAAAAGCTCCCCAGAGATCATACAAGAGGGCGTTGCCGCCGCCGGCGCCCGGTTCAACTGCAACATATTCACCGGGCTCGTAGACTTTAACCAGGACGTAGGCACTTTGGTGACCGACGATAACCGCCTCGGTGGCCAATCTAAAGAAAGTATCATCTTCGCCCATAGTCCAGATTTCCGGGGTCGCACCGGTAAAGGGCAGGCGGATAATTGCGGCCGGTAGATCCGGTCGCGTTCCACCTTCAGTATCTACTCCATGTGGTGAATTAAGCTCGTAGCGTAACGTATAGGCCTGAGCAAATCCGCGTCCGCTCAAATATACATCTTCTTTACCTCCGACGACAAAACCGATTGCAGCGAGCAGCGGTTTAAGTTCGCTTGGAATATAGCAGTTGGTTTTATCCATCCAGGGGCCGTTAACGATCTGTTGTTCATACTCGGTTTCACGTTCCTCCGGGGTCAGCAGGGTCTTGTCAACGCCAAAGATCGAGTCGCCTTTAACCAGCCCATCTGAAGCCAGGGCAAAGAGGGCTTCGGCGTGGTGGTGACTCAGTTTAAGGATATCTTTTTGCCGGGCTCCGAGAATTTGCATGCCATTGGCTTCAATTACATTAACGTAGTCGATCTCTCCGTCAACAATGAAGAGGCCGTCGGGATTTGCTGGCACCATGCCATGATCCGGATCGTAGCGCATGGCCCTATTCTCATCACGAAACCAGGGTGGAGCCCATGGCAGGAAGGAGACAATGCGGTCGGTTACGCGTAAGGCTCCGGCATCTTTAGTCACGTCTCCATGACAGTCGTTGCATGATTTAGAGCCTAATGCGGTCTCTTTTGGTTTTACGCCATGGCTGCCGGAGAAGTAGTGGGCAGCAAGATAGAGAACCGGGTTGGGGTTGGTGCTGCCTTCAGCGATGAGAACCTTTTTAAGAGCGTCTTGTACAGCTCTGACATCTTCATCCCACCAGATATCGGGAAACATGTCGCCGGTATGGTCAAAAATAACGTAACCACTCTCTTTAAGGATGAGTCGGCCGACATAGGGATTCTGGGCCCAGGTCGGGTCGTTGGCGGGAATTTGCGCCAGATCAATGGGGCTGAGCGGCCCCAGTTTGGTTGGGCGTTTGTACTCGCTGACGATAGCGTTAAGCTCCTTCATGTAGAGAATTCGTGCTCCACCAAAGGCCAGATCGCTCATGTCGGCATCTTCTTGGGGATTGGTGTCGACCCAGGTCATAATTGTAATCGGGTTGCCGCCGACCACTTGAGGGTAGCCGTTGATACCATTAGCGTAATAGAGTGGTGGATAGAATTCGTTATCAGTTAAATCAGTATATTCGAGGGGAATACCCATTGCCTTCATGCCTTCATAGCTGGCTTGGAGAAAATATTTCCAGAAATCGAATTTGAAATTGGTCGGCATGCCGTTGACCAATTGTCCCGGATCAGATTCTCCATTCATATTGAAGTAGTCAACCATCTGTGATTGGATGTCCATTGACTCAATGCCTTTGCCATCGGCTTCAATATGTTGGGAGAGCATATTGAAATGGGGAATTCCGTAACCGGGGGAAGCGGAATAGACAGGAGGTAGGGCATAATCCGGTGAAGGGAAGGCCATGATCGCGCCATCGCCGCCAGGCAGGATATTGAAGCCCATGAGGTTGTCGAAGTTACTGTAATAACCGAGGGTGTCGTCGAAAGCCCTGAAGGCCCAAGTTCTGCGGTAAGGAATATGGCAGACTTGACAGGAGACTTCAGAGAGGTGGCGGCCCGTGGTCTCACCAAAAACCTCTTCATGGCGTACTGCCGGATTGTTACCATGCCCCTCTCCGGCCAGATGGCATCCTTCACAGCTCTTGACCCTAGGGTTCGCATCAAGATCATTACGCACCATATGGGCGGTGTCGACACCTTTAAGAATATTGTGCTTGTCACTTAAGGATTCTGCGCCGTCGCTCATATGGCAACTACCACAACCCATCCAGCCGCCGGACATGTGAATGTCGTAGCCTCGGGCTTCCTGATCGTATGTCATATTGACAAAATGGCCGTTTTTGACGAAATCGGCCGCGAAACCGATATTGTAGCGGCGGGCGGAGGTCCATTCGCTATTGCCATGATCTTGGGTCATAACATGACACTGGCCGCAGACTTTGATCCATTTTGAACTCTCACGATCCTTGGCACCGCCAAACATTGAGTCGAACGGCAACACCCCGTCGGGGCCAATGTCACTGAGGTTGTAAAAAACTTTAGCTTGCCACTCATCGCCATCACGATCGATGCGCAGGTAGGTGACCGGGGCTCCATCCTGGTTGAAGTCAAGCCCCATAAGTTCGCCGGATGGCATATAGTTGAAAAAATCGGGCAGATAATCATGGAGAACGGGATTGATTTTACCTTCTTCTATCTTGCCTTCCTGCATATCCTGAATCACCAGCGAGAGATCAAGCTGGCCGGTATCCGGGTTGACATAGCGATAGTCACCACCCATGATTAAACCCATGGCGTACATGGTTGCGCTCAGTTCGGTGCCGTTTTTGCCGACATAAGGGATACCTTCACCTTCGAAGAGCCCGGAGCGAATATAGTCTCGGGTTGAAGAGTGAAAACTATCATAATTGGTATAAAATTTGCCCGGTTCATAAGCACGCAGAGCGTAAGGAACCGGTACCAGCATGTCGTTGGGGAATTGAATATTATAGGCGTAGATAAAATCGTTAAAGAACATGCCCATCAGCATTTCCATGTCGGCATCCGGCGGCAACAGGCCCGCACCGATCATATACTGCAGAAAACCCTGAAAGAGCATGCCGATGGCAGCCTGGGACTCTTGGAGACGGCCCATTTCGTCGGCAACACCTTTAGGGTTGGCGCAGTAAGCTGCTTTGATCATGCCGTTTGCATCCCATATTTTAGCAATATTGGGGCCGTATAGAGCAAAAGGCAGGTTGATGCCTCCGGCTTCGATCTGTTTGAGGCCGTCAACCCACATTTGCATCATTTCACCAACATTCTCTTTCGGGAGTTGGCCCAAGGTAAGCAACGGAGTTGGTCGGCTCATGCGTTGGAGGCTGTCACTGTAGTAGAGAGCCGTACTGTTTTCCAAACCGACTTTAGTCGGCATGCCGATAGATATTTTTTGGACTTTGAAGTTTTCATCGCGCTCGGCGAAAATCATCATCCGCGGCCGGAACGTCTGGACTTTAAGTCCGTCTGCTGCACGGTAGCTGTAAGCGCCTTCCGGGTCGGTGTGACAGAGTAGGCAATCCGCTTCAACAACGCCTGATTTAGACCAGTCGTGGGGTTTGGGATCTCCGATGTTGGCCATGGTCTCAGAAATTGAGTCGGAGCCATAGATGGCCATCGTGATGTCTTCAGAATTGTAAGTGTAAAAATCACGATCATAGGAGTGTGTCGGAGTGAGGCTGGGATCAGAGAACTGCACGATCTCGCCATTCTCGTCGGCGATTCCTTCAACCGGGCCGCCGCCGGGGTGACAAGATTGGCAGGTCGCAATATGATCGGCTGTACTCAAATCGAAAAAGTAAGGTTTATCTTCGGAGGTAAAAGGATCAAGATAGCTGCCGTGCTCTTTTTTTGCCGCCACCTGGCGGTAAGAGGGGGGTCACCACGCTCCGAATTGGCCGGGGCTGACAAAATGACCATAAGCATTGGCCAGATATTTATAAAGCGGGTTGTCTTTGTTTTCGCTGGACCAGGTATCACTTATCCCCTTGCCATCTTCACCCATACCTTCGCGAAAATGGTAAGCTTTGGTGATTTCGTGGTAGTCGTGGCATTTCCCACAAGTCTGTTTCGGGCTGTAGGGCGGGCCCGCTTTGTAGATCGAGCCGCCAGCGGCGGTGACAATTTCACTGTCATCAAGTTGGTCGATGATACGATTGCCTTGACCATCGTAAAGGGTTACCGGGGGGTGGGCGGCCTCAGCCAGTACGGGAGTAAGGGCAAAAAGCAGGGCTCCCAGGAGAATTAAGGAAATTTTTTTCATCGAGCTACCTCCGAAGGGTTAAAAATATATTATTGTTTTCTCAAGATTATGCCCTTGTGACACTTCATGCACTCTCCGGTTTCGTGGCAGACGTTACAGCTGCGGAAATTGCGTCGGGCGGCTTCAGCATGTCCATTTTTTCTCTGGTATGCCATCCAGTCTCCGCGAAAATGGGAGACTGGTTTCTGGTGCTTATGGCAATCGGTGCAGTATCCGGCGGTATGGCAGGTGGCGCAGGTGCGACGGTCATGAGAGGCTTCAACCCCATGCCCGGTGGTCTTCCAGCCAAAAGTGTGATCTTTAGGCTTTTCGGTTTGATGGCACTTTTCACAAAAAGCCTGGCGGCTGGGGTGGCAGCATGAGCAGGAGTCGGTTAGTTTGCTGGCAAAACCATGTTTGGCATCCCAGTCCTGGTGATGACTCTGCGGTGCTTTTTCAGCCCTTAATTCAGTGTGGCAGGCTTCGCATTCAGTTGGGCCATCCTGGTTTTTGTGGCAGTTGAGACAAAGCTTCATGGTCGGGCCTTTGTCAAAACCACGATCTTTGTTAATTGAATGGTGACAGGAGTCGCAGTTGAAATCTGTGTGGACTTCATGATTAAAAATCAGGTCGGCAAAGCCTTCACTTTTCTCCGATCTCTTAATCTCATAATTTTTGGCAGCACTTTCCGGTGTATGACAGAGAAGACACTCTTTAGAGGGTTCATCCGGGTTGAATTCGTGACACTCCTGACAGTTTGCCATAGTGGCGGCGGCAAAGTTACTGTCATCATCTTTTGCATGGCAATCGCCACAGCTCGCTTCCTGTTCAACTAGATGGAAACGGTGACTGAATTTGAGGCCCACCGAAGATTTACAGGCTCCGAGCACCAGGGCTCCTAGGGCTATTGCGGCAAGCCCCAACCAGAAAAATTTTCTTTTTTGTTTACACATATAAATAGCCTGTTTTATGGTAGAGTTGTTAATATCTTGATCAATTCGTATACTTTAGAAATTGAGATCGAGTCTGATTGATAAAGTGTTGATATAGTCAACTCCCAACCCATCTTCATAGAAATCGTCTTGGGCGTACTCATAGGCCAGTTCAAGTCGGGAATGCTCGCAAAGGCGATAGGCGACTGCGGCCCGGTAGCGGGTTGAGGCCTCATTTTCAATCAAACTGTTGACATCCTCACTCTTGTGGTAGTAGCCAGCTTCAAGTTCAAGTTTGTGGAAGAGTTCGTGTTGTATATCCGCGAACCAAGAGGTTGATTCACCTTCGTAAAACTGATCTCGATCCTCCCACCATTGACTGATTCCGGCACTACAGTTGAAGCCCTGCCAACCGAAACATTCAGCCAGGTTGAAACCGGCGGTAACCCGTTGAAAATCAGTATTGTAGAGGTTTTCATCTTCACCATGGGCAAGATTGCGATTGGTATAGCGACCAAAAATGGTGAGCCCTTGAACCAGCGGAATTGGTTGGTTTATGCGGATATCAAACTCAAGAAAACCCTCTTCCTGCATCAGGTAGAGGCGATTCATTTCAGAACTTAAAGCTTCATCTAAGGTGTAGCTCAAATCAAAGAGGAAATCGGCATCTGAGGCGATCTCGTAGCGACGGTAAAAGGAGAAATCAAGCACCGTGCCGGTAGCAGCAATTGTGGCTTCAAGGCCACTGTCAAAAAAGCGGGTATGGTCGTTGACGAAGGCAATGCGGCTACGGAATTTCCAGAGGTCAGAGGGCTGCCAGTAGATTGAGGTCTCCCATGAGGTTTCTTCAAAGATTACGGCGTTTAGATCGACGGCCAGCCCCGACATCGGGCGGATTCTTAAGTTGGCTCCGCCAATCCCATCCGGGCCGAGGTCGCTGTAGTGTTGGGTTACCAGCCCGCCAAAAGTTTCTACTTCCAGCCCCAGCCATTGGGGCAGGTCATAGCGTGCCAGGATGCCGTCAAACTGTACGGTTTCGGCACCATAAGCATATTGCCGCCCGGCCCTGACGGTGAGGTTGTCGGTGAATAGACCGGTTTTTTCCAGGTAAGCGTAGTAGCACTCGAAATCTTGGCGATGATTGCCGCGGCTGTCGGTATAATCCTGGAAGATCGAACCCTGGCGAGTCCCATCCAGATCTTTGGCATAACTGGCCATAGAAGAGAAAGTCAAGCCTAAGCTTTGCCAGTTGACATCAACTGTCAGGGTTTCAAATAGATCCTGATCCTGGTCTTCATCGACGCTCATGAAACTAGCCGGACGATCAGACCATTGCAGTCGGTACTCTGTGGTGCTTTTAAGTGAAAGATCCGCCCCACCTAAGTCCAGAGCCCATCCGGAGGTTGTCAGCAAACAACATCCCAGCATGATTCCAGCTACAAGCTTCAGTTGTCGCCATTGTAATCCAGCCATCTAAAAATCCTCTATGAGAAAGTTAACCAGTAACCTTTTTTATCGATATTGGTCTTAAGGTTGTGGTAATTCAGGCCCCAAATTAGGTTGGGCGTCATATGGCTCATAAATTTATATTAACCAACTTGATTAGTCAAGTAAAAATCAGAGTAAACCCATAAGAAAAAGTAATGCATATACTTAAATATGATCTTTGATGGTGGTTATCACCCTGGTTTGGTTTTTTGCACTGCAAAGGTAATGTTAAATTTTTGCTGATCTCGTAATTCAGGGGTCTCATCTATCATTGCGGAGATGGCATCCATCTTCTCTTGGTTGGTTTCAAGTTTCCTCTTATGGAAATGATCGATTGAACAGAGAGCAGAGGGGTTGACTTTCGTTCGATTCAGGAACCGGACACTTTTTCTTCCAGTTTAATCTCTTCCGTCGTATAATATTCGCTGGTCAGATTACGTTCCACAATTTCATTGCCGAGCAGGGTTTCCAGAGCTTTCGTTACATCCAGACACTTGCCACCTTCAAAACCGGCCAGCTGGAGATTCACGGCACCATCCGTGCCAATCGTAATATTGATTTTTCCCATGATTAATTTATCCCCTGGTAGTTATTTGGCAGTAAGGATTGAAGATGTATTTTAACGCTCCCGACTTAAGGTCAGGTTGATGGTGCCCGCTTTATTCTCCTCGTCGGTGAGGAGAAAACCTTGTTGCACCAGGGTGTCCTTAACGACATTGTAGGCATAACGCTGGTTCAAGGTGTTCATAAATGTGGTTTGGTCAACATCCTTGATAGAGTCCCAGTCGGCAACTACATCAAAGGTTTCGCCATTAAAACGAAAACCTATATCACAGCCGCTTTTTGTCGGAATTATGATGTCGGCCTTCTCTTTTTTCCAGAGCCAGCCTTTGGCTTTTAATTTGCCTTCCTGATACTCCAGTTCCATGTCACTGATCGCTTTTTTTAGAAAGACCTTGTCGGTTATCTTGCTTTTTATCTTAGTAAAGTGGGACATGATAGATCTCCTTGGACAGGTTAATCAGATGATTATAATTCACTGTTGGCTTTACGGGTTCGTTGGCTGGCCCAAGCTTTCAGAGCGTCGATTTTTTCGCTCATTAAACGTGATATCGGGATGATTTCGGTAATGCTGGCAAGAATGTCGGCTTCGGTGAATTCGCGTTGATTATCATCAAAAGCGTTGAACATGGCATCGTAGATAATCTGTTCGATTTCGGCTCCGCTGTAATCGGTTGTCGCTTCCGCCAGTTTTTCAAGGTTAAACTGGCGAATAACGGGCCTAACCTTTTCCAGCAACACTTTAAAGATTGCCTGTCGTTCCGAGGTTGAGGGCAGGTCGACAAAAAAGATTTCATCAAAACGGCCTTTACGCATGAGTTCGGGGGGAAGCTTGGTGACATCGTTGCCGGTAGCTATAATAAAAACCGGTTTAGTTTTTTCCTGCATCCAGGTCAAAAATGTTCCGAGGATCCGGGCTGAGGTGCCACCGTCTCCAGCCGAACCGGAACTGCCGGCGAAGGCCTTTTCGAGTTCATCAATCCAGAGAATACAGGGTGAGATGGTCTCGGCCAGGTGAATCGCTTGGCGCAGGTTCTGTTCAGATTCACCCAGCAGGCTGCCGAAAACCCGACCCAGATCCATGCGTAGTAGGGGTAGCTTCCAGAGTCCGGCCGTAGCTTTGGCGGTTAAGCTTTTGCCGGTTCCTTGAATACCGATAATCAAGATTCCCTTGGGTGCCGGCAGGCCGTAATCCTTGGCCCTGTGGGTAAAGACTTGACTACGCTTGCGTAACCAGGACTTGAGATTTTCAAGACCACCAATATCATTAAGGCTTTCCTGGACCGGAAAAAATTCGAGAATTTCCCCTTTTTGAATGATGCTGCGTTTCTCCTGAAGAATGAGCTCAATGGCGCGTTCGTCGATGGTGCCGTGGGTTATGATAATTTTTGAAAAGAGATTTTTGATGTTGACCATCGAAAGGCCAAGGGTCGATTCGACGATTTTTTCCTTGAGCTGCGGGGTCGGCGGTTTTCCCTGAGCGGCATTGATGACAACGTTGTCGAGCTCTTTTTCGATTTCAGGATAGCCGGGTAGTTCAAGTTCCATTTGGCAGACATCTTCGCGCAACTCAATTGGCAGGGTCGGGCTTGGGGTGGTCAAGACAATGGTTTTCTTGGTGAATTGGAGGTCGTGGTTGAGGTTTCTTAAGGAGCGTAAGATAATGCTTTCACGGAAATGGAGGTGGAAATCACGCAGGATAAAGATAGCGTTGCCGTTGAATTTTTTAATTTCCTTAAGGCAGTTGATGGGGTCGGGGCGCTCTTTACTCTTGATGCCGATCATCTCTCCCCTGATCGACTTGAAACCGTCTCCCAGATCCCAGACAATGATATTCTTGTCTTTGAAGAGAGGGGATTCGGCTATCATTGATAGAAAGCGAGTCTCTTCGTAGGTAACTACGTTAATCAGTGAGTGGTTGCTGCGAATGGTGGTGTTGAAACGATCAAGAAAAGTCATACAGCCTCCTTGTGACTTGCCGGATTTAGCCGCATAGTTTATATGACATAGCCTTATATTTATTAATTAAATCGAGGTTGCCGGTCAAGCTGAAAATCTGTTCTTCGCCATTTTGGTCGAGCCCCCAGGCGCAGATCTCCCCGCTTTCCGTAATTCGGATGTGGATCGGTGGTTCTTTTTCAGTGGTTTTGTTGGAGGTGGCAAAAACTTTCTGGGTTGAGTTGTTCATTGGTTAATGCCTTTATTCCAGGCGTACCGATTTTTTTCGTTTCCAGATAGTCTGATTACGGCGCAAATCCTTAACCGTAATCAGCAGGTCACAGTTTAAACTGATATCGAAAGTGATCTCTAAACGTTGTTCATTGTCTAAGGCTGGCGGATCAAGAGGGATAATCTCCGGGCGTGCCTCATTGATGAATGATTGTTGCTCCTCGCCCAAGTTTTCTTCCAGTTGCATGCGACCGGCATCATCAACGACAATCTCTCGATCACTGCTGCTCTCGGGATGATCCATACGGAAGATATCAAGCTCAACCTCAAGCTGGCCAGCAAAAAAACCATTGGCGACGATGCTGGTGATGCCCTGCTGGGTCGGGTAGGGGGTGCCTTTCGGAACAATAATGTCGTAACGGTAGCCATCGCCTTTGGCGGTTCGGCTGCGGATCGCGTAATTGGCTTTAATGGTCGCCTGGAGACCGCCTTTTTTCAGGTAACGCAAGGCCCCGATCGGGATGGCGTCGTGGGCTTTGTGACTTAAGAGCTTGGTCCCGAAAAATTTCTTCATGATGTCATTGTAGTAGAAGGTCGGTAGGCTTAAACCGCCACCTAAGACATATTCTACATTTTCATAGGAGACTCCGAAGCCGGAAGCCAAGTCAAAGAGATCACGCAAAAGAACTCTGAGTTCTCGGCCATGGCCTTTCCCGTCGAGCGTTTTACGGAGATCGCTGCGTGAAAGGCTTAGTTCCACTCCGTCAAGAGTTTCATGGTACTGTGGATTGAGGCTGAGTCTGACCCTGATTTCCCGGGCCTTTCTCAGCGTCAGATGGATTTTGTCGGAAAAGTAGTCTTGGATCACCTTGTCGATATCGGCCCCGCCATAGTTTTTGTGCATACTGCAGATAATCACACTTTGGAGCCGGGGTTCGCGACTGCTCTCGACTATTTTGAGCAGGTAGAGATCAAAAGTTGTAAAACCAAAATTAAGATAGATAAGGTGCTGATTTATCTGGTTGGCAAGATCGTAAGCCAAAAGAGCGCATACCGCCTCATCGACAATCTTGTAATTGATCAGCCCAATCCGCAGGCAGAAATCCTCGATGGTCGCCGCAAAAACCGAAAAGTTCAGGGGTTGTACGATAAAGACAATCATCGCCACCTGATCTTTGCCGTAGAGTTCGTGGATGCGGCCGATGACATTAGTGAGCAGGTCGGCAGCGGCCTGGTAGGTACTGATCTCCTGGTCGCCGATAATCCGGGGTAGATATTGTTTTTTGCCGATATACTGCTTCATGTATTTGAAGGTTGCCGGGGAGTTGAATTTTTTCCGGTCGAAAACCTCCTGGCCGTAATAGATGCGGTCGTCGTAGCAGATCGTAGCGTGAACTATATGGGTTTTTCCCAGACCTTGGGGCGTGTTGATTTCAATAGTGGTTGAAATTTCTCCGAGATGGACGCACTCTATCTGCCCGCTCTCTTCATCCAGACTGTAGATCTGCAGGTTGACATTATTAAAGAAAATGGAGACTGTTTTAGCCATGGCGTGGGATTTTTTTTGACTCCCTTACAATTTTTTTACCTTGAAAATCTTAAGCTCTCGGGTCTGGGAAGCTTCGTTGTAGACTTTTAATTCACGGCTGTTGCGCGTAATTTGGGCGATTCGTTTAAGCACCTTTTGTCGTAATTCATCATAATGGGCCCGCCCCCGGATAAAGTCGATAATTTGGTTTAAGGTCGGCAGGCTTTGAAAATTATCAAGCTCATTTTTTTTATCAAGTAGATGGTTTAAAGCGGAACTTATTTTTTGCCGGAAAAAGCCGCTGTAACGGCGCGTCCGATGTACTACTATCGCAAAACAATCACTGCCGTCAACCTCGATTTCAGAGAGTAGGCGCAGGGCCAGAAGTAAGGGGAAATCGTGATCGGTAGCCGTACTGCGATTGCTGCCGGAGCCGAGAATCAGTTCGATCAATTCTGCCGGTTGCTCTCCAATAGCTGAAAAAAGCTCTTCACCTGAGGGCAGGGTGCCGATGGTGATACCGGTCAGCAGTTTTTCAATGGCCAGGTTGGCAATTTCGGGGTGCTGCTCAAAAAAATCCGCCAGGGCCTCGGTCATTTTTTCAAGATCCTGGCCCTTGGTCAGGCGCTCCTTGATGGTCAGAGCTCGAAGCTCTTCGCGATCTTTCAGCAGGGCCAGTAAGAGAGGGACATCAGCGCTTTTGAGCCGAGGCGATAAAAGATTGAGCAGACGGTAAGAGAAAGACCAGTCAATGTCGCCTGAAAGAGCCAACAGCTTTTGGCGGATTTTGGGGTGGTCGGCAAATCGGCACATGAAGAGGGCGATTTCTCGGTAGTGCGGTCTGAGGACGGGACTTTTTACATTATCTAATATGGCGGCCCATTTATCACCGTAACCAAGGGTTGCCAGAGCCTTGAGGAGCTCCGGGTAGAGCTCGATATTCTCAGACCATTGAGCCAGGTGATTGGCGGTTTCTTGATTTTCACCGGGCCATGGCGATCCCGCCAGGGCCTGTAAAATCAGGCGCAGTTCCTCTTCTTTGCGAGTCTGGTTGAGGAGCTTGTTAAGGGCTTGTAAGGCCTGTGGGCTGTGTCTTTCATTAAGAGCTCCCAAGGCTTCACGGCGTTCGTCAAGATTGCCTTGTCGAGCTCGATTTTGTAGTAATTCGAGGGCCTCCGGGCTTTGACATCCGGCCAGATCGGAAAGTACGGACTGC
>DAOVTG010000165.1 GCA_030633185.1 Deltaproteobacteria bacterium | reverse complement strand
CGTCGTAAAAAGTTCCGATATCCTGCGTTGTTGTGGTTCTCCAGACACTCGACATACTACATGTATGGTCTCGCGCCTGGAGAACCACAACATCTTGTCTATCGAAATTTTTACTTAGCCATCCCACGACTTTTTACGAGTCCATCAAATAATCATAATATATAAAAAATTATGGCTTTTTCCAAACGAACCCAGCACCGTCCACACCGAATTAACCCCGCTTCGGATGAGTTCGCCCCTTGGCCGAAAAGTCAGCTGACGGAACAGCCTCTTGATCGTAACCGTCTCCACGATTTCGACTATTTGACTTTAGGGTTAACCTTTCTGCTGGTAATCCTGGGACTTATCACAATCTACAGCGCCACTTATGTCCCTGAAACCGGCAACTGGTTAACCACCTATTGCCAACGCCAAACTGTCTGGTTCGGCATTGCCCTGGTCGTCGCCAGCGGACTTTTTATTTTTCACTATAACTACCTTTACCAAGCCGCCTACCCTCTCTACGCCTTTAGTTTACTGCTGTTGCTGGCGGTGGAAGTGGCTGGCACCAAACATATGGGGGCCACCCGCTGGCTATCAATTGGCGACTTCAACGTCCAACCATCGGAATTTATCAAACTCACGGTTATCCTCGCCTTGGCCCGCTATTTTAGTGATCGGCTTCTGCCCCCACCCTACAATCTGAAGGAGCTGCTGATTCCGGCCATCATTGTCGCCCTGCCCAGCACCCTGATTCTCAAGCAACCCGATCTCGGTACCGCCATGCTCATCATTCTGATATCAGGCATCGTCATTGTCGTTGTCGGCATCACAAGAGGAACAATCCTCTCAATCGGTATCAGTGCTCTGACCACGGCTTTTATCGGCTGGCATTTCCTACATGACTATCAACGTCAGCGGATTTTAACCTTTATTAACCCGGAGATCGATCCTTTAGGATCCGGTTACCATATTGCCCAGTCAAAGATTGCCATCGGGGCCGGTAAACTATTCGGCAAAGGTTTTCTCAAAGGAACCCAGAACACCCTTCACTTCCTGCCCGAACAACATACTGATTTCATCTTTGCCGCCTACGCCGAACAATGGGGGTTTTTGGGAACCATTTTCCTCCTGGCTCTCTATTTTATTTTTATTTTTCGGGCTTTAAATATCGCCATGGAAGCACGAGACAGCTTTGCCAGCTACTTGGCAAGCGGTATTGCGGCCATCTTTTTCTGGCAAGTCACCATCAATATAGGTATGGTCTCAGGACTCATGCCGGTGGTCGGCATCCCTCTACCTCTTTTCAGTTATGGCGGTACCTCGATGCTTACCTCGCTGGTTTTAATCAGCATTCTTTTAAATATTCATTATCGCCGCAAGGCGTAATCACTACCCACTAACATATGACTGCCAAAAAAAATAAAACCTCCTTTTTCTGTACTTCATGCGGTTATCAAAGTGCCAAATGGCTGGGCAAATGTCCCGGCTGCAATGAGTGGGACTGCATGCAAGAAGCCTTGCCCGATACTTCATCAGCTGATGGTTACGAAACTCCGCAGATGATCGCGGCCATTACGGAACTGGGAAAGACTGCCCAACCAGTCCCTTTAAACGCAATTAATGAGAGTGAGCAGCCCCGACAAAGTACCAAAATCAGCGAATTTGACCGGGTTCTGGGAGGTGGTGTGGTCTCCGGCTCGGTCGTGCTGGTCGGCGGTGATCCCGGTATCGGCAAATCGACGCTGCTCCTCCAGGTTCTTGACCAATTAAGCACTCCTCAACAAACCACTCTTTATGTTTCCGGCGAGGAGTCTCCTGGTCAGATTAAAATGCGCAGCCGACGTATGGGTATCAACAATGAACATCTCTATTTTCTGGCTGCCTCCGGCATCGAAGAGATCATCAAACATTTTCGTAAACTCAAACCAAAAGCCCTGGTCATCGACTCAATCCAGACCTGCCACAGTCCCGAGATCAAATCTCCTCCGGGCTCAACCAGCCAGATCAGACAAACTGCGGCCCACCTGGTCAAAATTGCAAAACTGACTGACACACCGATCTTTATCATTGGCCATGTCACCAAAGATGGGGCCATCGCCGGGCCCAAACTGCTTGAACACATGGTTGATACGGTGCTCTATTTCGAATCCGACACCCAATACCCCTTCCGTATTTTAAGAGCCGTCAAAAACCGCTTTGGATCAACCAATGAAATTGGTGTTTTTGAGATGACCGGCAGCGGACTCGTCGGAGTTGACAGCCCCTCCAGCATCTTTCTCAGTGAACGACCGCAAAATTTAGCAGGCTCCCTGGTCAGTGCCACAATTGAAGGCTCACGACCGATCTTGACCGAAATCCAAGCCCTGGTCAGTACCGCCGTATCCGGCGGTATTCCGCGTCGCACAACCCTGGGTATTGACCGCAATCGGGCGACCCTGATGATTGCCATCATAGAGAAACGCCTACGCCTTAATTTTAGCAATAAAGACATTTTTCTTAACATTGTCGGTGGGTTAAAAGTTGTCGAACCGGCCATTGATCTGGCCTTGATCGCAGCCATTCTTTCCAGTCACCTGGATCAAGTTATACCAACAACGACATTGGTAATCGGGGAAGTCGGACTGACCGGGGAAGTCAGACGGGTTAATATGCTTGAACAACGTTTGAGTGAAGCTTTAAAATTCGGTTTCAAAAAGATCATCGTACCGCAAGGTAATCTCTCTTCAGAAACCACCAACAAAAGTTCTTTAAAAGAGATCTCCACCCTGCAGGAACTCGCCAGTAAATTATTTTCCTGATGCTGAAAAACTCTATTTCTCTTATAATATTTATGGGCTCGATTATGACGGTTGCAATTTTATCAACCATTACACCCGTCTGTAATGCCGCTGTTGGAGACACGAAACCTCTGATCGGAGCCCAGATATCAATCCTCGAAGGTGACAACTGGAGAGCCTGCGACAAATACTTTCAGAAGCTCAAAGAACTAGGCTACAACACCATCATCCTGCGGGTCTTTCATAATCGTAACGACCGTTTTCATAAACTTGTAGAAAGGGCGGCCCGCAAGCAGACCCCGGAAGGAGTCTATTTCAGCACCGACCAGGCTCCGATTATCTCAGACATTCTGACTCCCGCCTGCAAAAGTGCGCACCGGGCCGGGCTCAAGATCTTCGCCTGGATGACAACCTTAAAAGCCAACTATGATCGCAGTTTAAGGCCACAGGTCTTATACTTTGATAAAAACAGCGGCTCAATTAAACGGGAGGACAACCTTCTCGACCCGGCGTCTCCGGAAAATATAGAGTTTCTTAAAAAACTTTTTCAGGATCTGGCAGTTTATCCAATTGACGGCATTCTTTTACAAGATGACCTGATTCTCAGACATGATCAGGGCTTTGCCCTGGTAAACGGCACCGTCATCCCGGATCCGGAAGATATCTACCAATTCAGCGATATAATCCGGGCCGAAATCACCGCATACAGACCTCCCTTTTACCGCTGGCGTCAACAACAGGCTTTAACCCTGCAACATCTTGCCAATACAATTTTTGCAACCTGCCGCTCACTAAGACCGGAACTGCTCTGCGCCCAGAACATTCATTACGAACTTCTCTTAAATGACGATTGGGGACGAGACTGGTTTGCCTGTAGCAAAGAGTCGCTGACCGCATCAAAAGCTGACTATTTGATGGTTATGGCTTATCAAGAAAGAATCAGAAGAGAGCTGGAAGTGCCTCGGGAAAAAGAACTCTCGGCAACTATGCTTAAGATCTTCGAAAATGGGCTGGGAGGTGAGAAAGAGAGGATAATTTTCAAATTTGAAACTCCGAATCAGGAAGATTCCCGCAACCGGAAACTGAAATTGATTGCAACCTTACAAAAAACCATTCGCAATGCCCGTAAAAAGGGCTGGCGGGATCTGATTCTGACCCCATGCAATAATCCGGAAGCCGCAGCATTAATCAGGTATAACGCCGAATGATCTCTTCGACAATAGCAGTGGTTGAGTATTCATCAACAAAAGGCAGAGAGTAGACCTTACCGCCTCGAGCCTCGACGAGATCACGTCCTACAATTGAGGCGGTATCCCAATCACCGCCTTTGACCAAAATATCCGGCTTTAACAAACTTATCAACTGATAGGGGTCATCTTCTCCAAAAATGGTTACATAATCAACACAAGCAAGAGCTGCGAGTAGTTGAGAGCGAGCCTCTTCAGCCATAATCGGTCGTTTTTCACCTTTCAACCTGCGTACCGAAACATCTGAGTTGAGACCGATAACCAGGAGATCACCAAGGGCTCGCGCCGACGCCAGATAGCTGACATGCCCGGGATGCAATAAGTCAAAACAACCGTTTGTAAAGACAACCTTTTTACCATTTTTTTGAAAATCGGCCAGGAGCGGGGCTAACAGCTTTGCTAACATTACGGAACCTGATTTCACCAAAACAAATCCTCCTATGAAAAATATTTTGACCTTTCTGGGTGAAACTTCAAAAGTAAAAACCTAAAAAGAGAGGGCTTAAAAGCCCAATCCTACCGGAACCAGGATAACAACTTGACAAAAACAGAAACAATCAATTAAAGTAATAGTATCAAGAATGGATAATCACTATCGACTTAGACTTAAAGGGTGTATATGCTTAATGATAAGAAATTAATTCTCATCGTTGATGACGAAGCAGATATTCGCGAGATCCTTTCCGAAACCCTGGAAAGTCTCGATTTTGAATACCTTACAGCCAGTGACGGTGATGAAGCTATTGACCTGTTGAACCAACACCACGACATAATTGACGCTGTCATCTGCGACCTCAAGATGCCCAGGGTTTCCGGAGATCAGGTTATTGACCACGGGACCCAACATTACCCTCTGATTCCCATCATCATCCTCACCGGATTTGCCCAACTCGATATGGCTCTCGATCACATGCGCCTTGGGGCTTTCGACTTCATGACCAAACCCTTCCGGGTCAAAGAACTTTTACTGTTATTGAATCGGGCCCTGGAGTTCCGCAGTCTCCAGGAGGACAAAATTGCCTACCAGAATACTTTGGAAGAAAGAATTGAGGAGGCCACCCAGGCCCTGCACAACCGGGTTGTTCAGACCGTGAGTTCTTTCATTCTGGCAATCGAAGAGAAAGACCGCTACACCCAGGGACACTCAAAACGGGTCGCGGAGTACTCGGCGATGATGGCCGAGGTTCTCGATTTGCCGGAAAATGACCACCTCGACCTGCTCTATGCGGCCCAACTCCACGACATCGGGAAAATCGGAATCTCGGAGCAACTCCTCAATAAACCGGGCAAGCTCAATGCAGTCGAGTACGAAACCATTAAAACCCACCCAAGCAAAGGGGTCAAGATCCTTGAACCGCTCGACTTTCTCAGTCACCTCCTGCCGATCATCGAGGCCCATCATGAAAGGTTCGACGGCCGCGGCTACCCCAAAGGCCTTGCCGGTGACAAGATTCCGTTCATGGCCAGGATAATTGCCGTCTGCGACACCTTTGATGCCATGACTTCAGAACGCTCCTACCGCAAACCCCTCCCCCTAAAAATCGCCATTCAGGAGATCAAGGATGGTTCGGGAAGCCAATTCGACCCCAAAGCAGTCGATACCTTCCTGAAAGTTTTCGAAGAGACACTGGCCGCCAAAATGGCATCCCAAGCTTGATGGCGTCGTAAAAAGTCCGATCTACTGCGCTGTTGTGGTTTTTCAGGCACTCGACATACTACATGTATGGTCTCGCGCCTGAAAAACCACAACATCTTGTATATCGAAATTTTTACTTAGCCATCCCGTGACTTTT